>JAISRK010000035.1 GCA_031273665.1 Holosporales bacterium | reverse complement strand
CTCACCATAAGGATAGGTACGAGTGTGGCCCAGCGCGATGCAGAGCTCTGGCCATGTCGATTGATGAAAGGCGAGGAGAGAGACTTTTTCCCACGATAAATTATCGCACGCGAGCATGAGGGTGAGATGAGGCGCTTTTAAGCTTTCCGTGCGCAAGCTAGCGATTTTTGTTTCGGGAAGAGCAAGTTCTTGGCGTAAGAGTTCTAGAACTTGTTCTAACCGCGTTTTAACGGGATTTTCGAGGAAAAGACGATATGATCCCGCGTTTGTCGCAAGAATTTTTCCATTTCTATCACAGATGTCCCCTCGTTGCGGTAGAATAGGAATGAGGCGTACACAATTCCTCTGAGAAAGTAAATTGTAGCGCTCGTCCTCCGCAAGTTGCAGAAAGGCAAGGCGGATGAAAATAAGGACAAATGCGCAGATTTCTCCCACAAAAAATAAACGGCGCCGACGCACGAGACGGTGGAGAAAATCATCAAAAGTTTTTTGCATTGCTTGATGCATCCTCGTCTTACTGTGTCAGATCATGCCAAACTATACAGACTTTACAGAATTTGATGCGATTATACAGATTTCACTGTATTAGGCTATACAGTGGACGCGGCCCTGACAATGCGTGTTCTGCTTGGAGTCCTATATGGGGCTAAGATAGTTAGTCTTCTACGCGTTGTAATGCAAATTCCACAGATCATAAAACGCCTTATCTTCCGGCCAATTGTCTCGTACTTTCACGTGTAAAAACAGGTGGACTTTACGTTCTATGACGGTAGAAAGCTCTTTCTGTACAGATTCACGGATGCCATGGATTTTTTCACCATTTTGACCCAAGAGGATAGGGCGTTGGCTGTTTTTTTGAATATAAATATGTTGGGCGACACGTGTTTCATTTTTAAAAGTAAAATCTTCCCACTGTGTGGTTTCTACCGTACAAGCATAGGGAATTTCTTGATAAAAATGCTTATATACACGTTCTCTCGTTAACTCTGCTGCAAAAAGGCGCAACGGAAGGGTTGTGATCTGATCTTCTGGATAAAGCCATGCTCCCTCTGGCGCCATTTTAGCTAGAAAGCGCCTTATATCTTGAATCCCATCTTGTTTCAACGCAGATACCATAAAAGTCGCCTCAAAAGGGAATTGCGTGTTGAGAGATTGGGCTAACGTCAGGAGCTTTGGCCGTGCTACGCGATCGATTTTATTCAATACAAGCGCACTCCAAAGATTCCTGTTTCCTGTAAGAACGGGAAGACTCTGCTCGATATTCGGCCATGAGGCATCAATGACCAATAGGGCTCCTGTTGACGCCTTAATAGCCGTGCGCATATCGTATTGCATTGCGCGTCCGAGCCGCTCTCGTGGAGCAAAAAAACCGGGAGTGTCTGTTAGGGCGATCTGTGCCTCTCCCTCAATCATCAACCCTATTAAGTTGCATCGTGTTGTCTGAGCTTTAGGAGAGGCAATCGATACTTTCTGCCCCACAAGAGCATTGACAAGCGTGGATTTACCTACGTTTGGGGCGCCAATAACAGCAACGGTGAGAAATCGCTGATTAGCCACAACATTCACCTTCTTCGCGCAAGACGGCTAATAACGCAGCAGCGCTTGCTTGCTCGGCCATTTGCTTTGATAACCCAGTTCCTATCGCCGTTTTTTCGTCATTTGGGCTATAGGCTTGCACGCAAAATACGGGGTTATGATCGGGCCCTGTGCGCGACAGTTCTGTGTACGTGGGTTTGTCTTTTCCACGCTCCTGTAGAAACTCTTGCAAAACGCTTTTAGCATCTTTCAGGGCGCTGAGAGGTAGTGCGAACATCTCTTCCCATAATACACGAACCGTGTGGGCCGCTACTGCAAAACCTCCGTCCAAATATACCGCTGCTAATAGCGCTTCACAAAGGTCTGCGAGCGGAATCGAAGAAAATGCTGCAACCGAAAAATGGGCACGAAATACTGCCTCTAATCCAGATTTTTGCGTGACCTCTTTTAATACCTTTGCGCTTCCTAAATGCGCTATGCGGATGGCAAGAGACCCCTCGCTCTCATGATGGTACTGTTCGTACAAAGCATCAGCTAATGCGAGGCCTAAAACGCGATCTCCCAAGAATTCCAGCCGTTCGAAATCTCTCCCTTTGTTGTGTACAACAGGATGCTGCAACGCAGTCTCTAGGAAGAGCCGGTTCTTGAACGTGTGTTCGATGATTTGTTCTATGCGATCAACATCCATCAGATGATCTTGATCCATAAACGGTCGTAACGGATGTTTTGCAGCCACAACCAGAATTCCCACCAGCGCACGCCGTTATCGATGGAGTACACTACACGCGTCGCCCGTCCTATCAGCAGATCCTCGTGCACGAAGCCTATGTCGGGATAGCGACAGTCTTTGGAAAAATCGCGATTATCCCCCATCATAAAATAATGCTTTTCTGGGACGCAAAACTCTTGTGTGTTGTTCATCCTAGAACCCGCTACAGGGGCGTGATAAGTCACCACGTGTGGCGTGGAACATCCTGGTAAAGTCTCTTCGTAGCAATCGGTGACATATTTTTCCATGCGCGATCCCTCGTGAAGGTGCTTTCGAATCAGAGGGCGTAATTGAGCCGGTTCTCCGTTGATATGCACAATACCACCGGTCACCTGAATTCGATCCCCAGGAAGCCCTATCAGGCGCTTAATAAGGTTTGTTGAACGATCCGAAGGCAGTTTAAAAACGACCACCTCGCCTCGTTGAGGAGAAGAGGAAAATATTTTTCCCCGAAAAAGCGGTGGACTGAGTAGGATCGCGTGTTTGCTATATCCATAAGCCCATTTTTCAACAAGTGGCATGTCACCGATGAGAAGCGATGGCTCCATCGAACCGCTAGGAATCTGGTACATTTCGTAAACGCATGAGCGGAACGCTAACGCACAAAAAAGCAGTCCGAAAAAGGACAACGCTTCTCTTTTCCACCATCCTTTGAAACTTTCAATCACGGTTCTCTACCCTCCTTCCACAGCGGTTGCGGCCAGAATAACCGTTGCTAAGGCATAAGGATACTGGTCACTTAAGCTGATGTGGACGACCGGTGTCATATGGGCAGGGGTCATGGCCTGCAAACGTGCTAACGCATTCCCAGTGAGGTGTAAGAATGGTTGCCCAGTAGCGCTTGAGAGCACTTCGACTTCTTGCCAGCGAATGCCATCTGGTGTTTTTGTCCCTAATATTTTCAGTCCCACGCCCAATGCTTTTGCGCACGCTTCTTTAGCGGAAAATCGCCGTGCAAATGCAGGAGCTGCCGGCTGGCAACGCAAGGCATAAGTCCGTTCTTCTGCTGTAAAAACGCTATTCTGAAAGCGCAACGGAAATTTTTTAAGCAGCTGCTCTATGCGTCGGATATCGACTAAATCATTTCCCAGTCCAAGAATCATTTGATCTCTTCCACACTGTGGACACGTGGGCATGTACGCAGAGAAGCGATTGTTTCCGCTAGGTGTGCCTTATTTTCCACTTCAATATCTGCAATAGCATCCAAAAATTCGAGAACTCTGTACGTCGTATTGATGTTCGATATCCGTACCTCTCTGTCCCTTAACACGTTGAAGACCATCGCGAAACTACCGGGTTGATTCAAGACAACAATATGCAATTGTGCATGCATTCTTGTATTCGCAGGCGCGTCTTCTCCCCAGAAAACCGGTAAAGAGGCATTTTTGTGGGATGGAGCACGCGCGCAAGTGCTCGTGTGAACGACTAATCCCCGTTCAGGAACAAGTTCTCCGACAATGTGATCCTGTGCTATCGGATGGCAACAGTCAGCATGATGGACCGCAATGCCAAGAATAAAATCAGAAACATTGATGGGCATGGGGTCTACAGAAGGTTTTAATGGAATGTTCATATGACAAATTTTCTGATGCAAAGAAGAAGGCAGGATGCGGCCGCGTCCAATAGCTTCCTGTAGCCCACGTTGTGTCGCACATTCAAACCCTTTCACTAATTGCGTCATGACGTCTTTATAACTGAACCCCTCTTGAAGGCAAGAGAAATGCTGTTGGAGAAGACTCTGACCCAACAGAACGAACTCTGTTTTTTCTCTCATTCGGATGTATTTCCCAATACAAGCTTTTGCTTTACCCGTGATGACAAAGTTTTTCCATAGGGCAGAGGGACTTTGATTCTCGTCTATCAAGATCTCTACGTGCGATCCGCTTTGCAGGGGAGTGTTTAATGGCGTGATCCGTCCGTCAACGCGGGCTCCTACACAAGAGTTTCCGATGTGAGTGTGCACAGCATAGGCGAAGTCAACGGGCGTTGCTCCTACCGGAAGAGAAATAAGATCTCCCCGTGGCGTGAAGCAGAAGATGCTTTCATTAAATATCTCTGATTGAGCGTTGCTGAGGATTTCTTCTGGAGCTGTCGTATTTTGGAAAATATCCAAAATACCTTTCAGCCAGCGATATTGCTCGGCTCCTATGCGACCTGTCGCATCTTTTTTGTACACCCAATGAGAACATTTTCCGTTATTTGCCATATTATCCATATCTACCGTACGAATTTGCACTTCTACGGGCTTATGAAGGGGGCCAAGGATAGTCGTATGAATAGATCTGTATCCATTAGGTTTAGGTGTACTGATGTAGTCCTTAAATCGTGCAGGGACCGCTTGAAAACACGTATGGAGTATACCGAGGGCTCGATAGCAACTCTCGACATCCGGGAGAATGATGCGAAAGGCGACAATGTCCGTTAATTGCTCGAAGACAACGTGGCGTTTTTGTAATTTAGTCCAAATGGAGTAGGGCGTCTTATTGCGTCCTACGATGCGGGGAAACATGTCTCTTTCACGAAAAATAGTATCAAATTCATGGATAATACGATCAATAATCGCTACATCTTTTGCGCAAAATTCATCTATCTGATGCGTAATACGCTGATAATCCTCTGGATATAGTTCTGCAAACGCCAACTCTTCAAGCTCATTTTGAACGGCTTGTATCCCCATGCGACTCGCGAGAACAGAGAAAATGTCGAGTGTTTCTGCCGCAATCATACGGCGCCTTTGAGGGTCGGGGATGTGATAGAGCGTGCGCATGTTATGCAGCCGATCACAAAGTTTAATCAAAAGAACGCGAGCATCTCCCGCCGTGGCGGCGATAAATTTGCGAAAATTCTCAGCTTTGTATTTTTCTTTGGAAGAAAACTGGACTTTTCCTATTTTTGTAACGCCATCGACCAGCTCCGCAATCTCGGTTCCGAATAGGGCGTGAATCGCTTCTATCGTGACGTGCGTGTCTTCCACTGTGTCATGAAGGAGCGCGGCTAGGACGGACGGAAAGTCCAAGCGCATGTTCGCGGCTATTAAGGCGACTGCCGCAGGATGAGAAAAGTAGTCTTCGCCTGAAGCACGCTTCTGCTCTTCATGCGCATTTTTAGCAAACCGGTAAACACGATCGAGCAACTCTTCGTCGAAATGCGGAATATAAACTCGAATCGCTTCGATCAGCTTAAGCTGAAGCAACATTAAAAAGCTCTCAGTCCCCTACAAGCGTTTCCTTCAATCTAGCGCTACTCGAAGCATTTGTCGTGGGGGAGGGGAAAGAGAGGGAAAAAGCACAAGGAAAAAGTCGCTTTTCGTTGGGTCTCCGCTGTAAAGAAAAGAGGTTTCCTAGTGGGCGAGATATTGCTCCACAACCTCTGCTGCCGAACGTTCCGGTACATGCATTTTATCGATGACATCTTGAAGAGCGCGTTTTGTTTTTGTGCGTTGTTGAGGGGAATGGAAAACACGGATCGCTTCCACCAACGAAGACGGAGTACATTTCTCCTGGATAAATTCCGGCATGATGCGTTGTTGCGAGATTATATTTGGCAAAGCCACAAATGGTGTGTACACCATACACCTTAACAATTTCGCTGAGATCCAATCTGTTTTATAGGCTACTACCGTGGGCGTTCTGGCGTACGCGAGCTCGAGGGTTACGGTGCCCGATACGGCCAAAGCGGCTGAACAAACGTAAAAGGCCAATCGTTTTTCCTCGAGAGAAGGAATAATGATCGGCGCACACGGCCAGTGTTGCGTTTTTTCTTGTATGTATTCCTGCCAGCATGGCAGCGTCGGTAGGAGCACGCGCAAACCTGGGCGTTCTGCCGATAACAGACGTACCGTTTGTTCAAAAATAGGTAAATGCTGATTTATTTCGTGTTTTCGACTTCCTGGTAAGATACACAGAACGAACTGCGTCGGAGCTATAGCGTAACGAGCACAAAAATTCGCACATGCTTTTTCAGAAGGCAAGTGCGTTATCGGATCGGTGGTTATCGGATGGCCCACATATGTTGTTCTCAGACCATGTGGGGTGAAAAACGGCGGCTCAAAAGGAAAAAGCGTTAAAAGATGATCGATACGTGCTGCCAGTTTGCGAGCACGTTTAGGTCTCCACGCCCAAACGGAAGGAGCGACTAAATGCAGAATTGGGATTCCAAGAGAGCGACTTGTTTTGTGCAGTAGATTCATAAATCCGGGAGCATCAATGGTGATAACAAGATCTGGGGGATGGGAACGCAACGCTCGTTTTGTTTGTTGTAGGCGCATAATAAGCTGCGGAAGTCGAGCAATAACAGGAAAGAGGCCCATAACGGCGATATCCTCCATAGGAAACTGCGACACTAGTCCAGCGGTGCGCATCATCTCGCCCCCAATGCCCCAGAAGGTGTACGAATGAGCCGCACGTTCGGTGAGAGCCTGTATTAAAGACGCTCCTAACTTGTCTCCAGAAAGCTCTCCCGCTGCGATAAATACATTTTTAGGTGTTGTCATCGGTGTTTTCTTCTATGCCGACGACAAAAAGTTCATACGTATCGGACTTTTTAAGCACCTCTTCGCGATCGAGTAGTATTGTCTTACGCGCTTCTAAAGCAACACCCCGAAGACCTGCGGCATGTAAAGCGTCAATGGTGTCAGCCCCAATGGTCGGCAAGTCCACGCGCATCTCTTGCTGTGGCTTGGATCCTTTTACAAGAATTGCGCTCCGGCCGGCGCGTTGCAGGGAGGCGCAACGGGCAATCAAAGCGTGCGTTCCCTCTATGGCTTCTACCCCAAGAACAAGGCCTTGTTGTACGATGACCGCTTGACCGATATCAGCCAAGCCCAGCTGTTTTACGGCGTTCAGGCCGATCGCGATATCTTGCTGCTCTTCTCGTGTTGGGGAATGTGTGCCCAGTGTTCCAGGAGGCGTCAATAGTGAGGCTAAGAGATCCTGTACGCCAAGAACAGTAAATTCTTCTTTTTCTAGTAGGGCTACGATACCCCGTAACAACGCGTCATCCCCTTGAAAAAATTTTTGGCCGAGTGACTCACTCCATTTTAAGCCAGTAGAGTCAAACGTGATCTCGGAAAGGGTGGGGCGTTGTAATGCTCCAGCCATGACGACCGTGTCTACACCCTGTTCCTTCAAAAATTGTAAAATAGCCCCTATTTTGCCAATAGAGGTCTGCAAACACGGAACTTTCGGCAAATGCATCTCTGCCCGTTTTTCTAAAAGGACAATGGCTCGTGTTTCGTTTTGGTGCGCTTGTACTAGAAGTTGCGGCAGTGTTCCGTTACCGCAGAGAAATCCGAGATTCATCCTGCCTCTGAAGTGGATCTATCTTTTGGCAAACAGTACGAGCGCAACGTGGGGGAGATTAAGAAGTCGGTTAACTCCTGTACACACGTGCTTTTCGAAAAAGTGGAACGCACTTTTTGTACACGATCTTCTAGTGCTCCGGAAGACTGCGTAAAAATTTGTTCATAAGCCGCTTGTAGCGTCTGGATATCCGCTCGAGAATATCCACACCGTTTTAGACCCACGACATTCAGGCCTGTAAGACTGGCGCGATCTCCTATTGCCGTACCATAAGGAATCAAGTCGCGTTCTATCCCAGACATGCCACCAATCATTGCGTGAGTGCCAACGCGGACAAACTGATGCACTGCTGATAATCCCCCGACGATGGCACAATCATCGATGGTCACATGACCGGCAAGCGTTGCATAA
>JAISRK010000005.1 GCA_031273665.1 Holosporales bacterium | reverse complement strand
GAAACGTGCCAGTCGTGATCGAGGCTCCATTGATTGGATTGTTTTAAGAAATCGTCTCACGATGATCAACGCCCGCAACAAAAGCGAAGTTCTTAAGGTATTGCATGCGCTGTCGAAACGCATTGGATTCCGTATAGGGGAGGGCTTCTGCGAACGCGTTATCTTCAAAGAGCTCTTTCTCTCTGGTCTGACGTTATTGGATCTTGAACATATGGGAACACTTCTAAAACTATCTCATATCGCCGCACGTCGAGAGCTTAGGAGCTTGGTGAGTACCATTCAAATCCCACGCCGCGTAGAGGTAGCGACTGTAACAGAACTCGGACCCTCAACGGTTTCGTTGCGCGCCAACAATTGAAGAGCTCCGGCCCGTACTATTCTAGATGTCGAGCTATGAAGAGGTAACGACACAAACATTCTCTGCAATCAAGGTATCTTACAAATTCGGAGGGCAAGGTATCGTTTTAATGTATCATGCAGAGAGCAAGACGACGGGGGTGCCTGTTCGTAGGAACAGAGAGAAAGGACGGCAGTGATGCTGGGCGGTCTTAACGGTGCAGCGTAAAATATCGCAGATAGATGTAGCCCCTTTTCTCGCACGTGGATGGAAGATGTCTCTTGCCCTGCACGTTGTTATCAGCCTAATCGGTATGTTCAGATTTCCCTATCGCTCCTCTTCTTCTATGGAGGCGATTTCTGTGGGCATTTCGTTTGTTGATCAAATTACCGAAAGCCCAGCACCGCTAGGAACGCTGAAAGGAGATGAAGAGGGTACGCTCCTTGGGGTAGCACCGGAAACACCTGTTGGAGAAGAGACTCCAGAACCTGTTCCAGAACCAGCGCCCGAACCTGCTTTGGAACCAGTACCTGAACCCGTACCTGAACCAACTCCGGTGCCTGAGCCTGTTCCAGAATCGGTGCCTGGATCAATTCCGGAATCTTCTCCGCCGACAGAGGAACAGAAAACACCGCCGCAAACGGAACCCCAAAAGCCACCAGAACCTCCAAAAGAGAAGTCATTAGAGAAATTAGATGCTCTCATGAAGGAAGAAGCCTTTTCTTCGGAAGATTTTCTGCGTGTTTTAAAAAATGTTGAAACAACAAAAAAGAAACGTCTTCTCAAAAAGGGGAAAACTTCTTCGTCCATTGAAAAAGGAAAAACCGGAGGAAAGCTCCGCAAAGGGATTGCCAGTGGAGCGTTGGAGGGAGTGCTTTCGGCGGGAGAAGAAGAAAGTATCCGTCAGCAGATTTACCCACATTGGTCAGTTCCTGGGGGGATAACGGGAGCGGAGAATCTTGTTGTTGAATTGCGCATTACTCTTCAGGAGGACGGCACGGTAACAAACATCCAGATATTAGATCAAGCGCGTTGTCAAACGGATCCTCAGTACCGCGCAGCAGCAGAAAGCGCCCGTCGAGCCGTGCGTATCGCAAGTCCTTTGAAAATTCCAGCGAATCGAGTAGATTTACTGCGGTCGTTTCGGTTTCGGTTTAATCTGAAAGATGCTTTAGAATGAGAAGTTTTTGTCGTCTTTTTGTTCTTGTTATAAGCCTGATGGGGGTGCTTGGTGTTGCAACGCCTTTTACAGTCCTCGCAGAAGTCGTTATCAACATTAGTCGTGGCGTTGTAAAACCAACGAAGATAGCGGTTCCTCTTTTCCATGGTAATACCCCATTGGTGCAGGACATCGTGCACGTTGTCACGCGCGACCTAGAAAGTTCGGGATTGTTTTCCTTGGTGAATCCGCACGCGTATATCCAATCCTTTTCTTCTTTTGAGGTGGAACCAAGATTCGAAGATTGGAATCTTGTTCATGCTCAGATTCTTGTTCACGGCGATGTTACATTTTTGGAAGGACAAATAACCGTTGCTTTTAAGGTGTATGACGTCGTTTCTCAGCAAATTCTCGATCAGTTCTCCTTGTCTGGTAAGGCCGTTGCGTGGCGCCAAATGGCACACATGATTGCAGATACCGTTTATTCGAGGATTACGGGGGAAAAACCGTATTTTAATTCGCGTATTGTCTATATTGCTGAAACACGCACGAAGAGGCGTCGTATCAAGCGGTTGGCACTTATGGACGCTGATGGCGCTAATCACAAGTTTTTAACCAAAGGAGATACGTTGGTAACAACACCACGGTTTTCTCCGATTCGTCAGGAAATCACTTATTTCTCTTATATAGAGTCTGTGAATGCGTGCGGGCGTCGATATCCAAGAGGCGGGCGCATCTACCGACTGGATTTGCAAACGGGGCAGACAGAGGTCATTGGCCATGTGCGCGGCATCTCGTTTGCGCCTCGGTATGCACCGGATGGTCAAAGTCTGGTCTTCAGTGCGGTGTATCGAGGGGTTTCTTCGATTTATACTTTCGATTTGCGAACGCGTACGGTACGCCGTCTTACACGAGGAAATTGTATTGATACATCTCCTTGCTATTCGCCCGATGGGCGGCAAATCGTGTTCAATTCCGATCGCGGGGGGGCGCAACAACTCTATATTATGGACGCCGATGGCACCAATGTGCGGCGACTGTCTTTTGGTCTTGGTAAATTTGCGACGCCCGTATGGTCTCCACGTGGGGATTGGATCGCCTTTACGCGCATGACGACAGGGAATTTTTATATCGGTGTTATGCGACCTGATGGAACGGGTCAACGGATGATTGCAAAGGGCTATATTTTAGAGAGTCCGACGTGGGCCCCTAATGGGCGTGTGCTGATGTTTACTCGCCAGGAACGGGGGGGAAGCTCTCGCCTCTATAGCATAGATGTCACAGGGTACAATGAATTTTGTGTTTCGACCCCCCACGATGCTTCTGATGCAGCGTGGTCTCCCTTGATTCAGTTAATGAAAATGTAGTAGAGTGGCTCTTGAATTCACCTGCATGTATACAACAAGCAGGATGGGTGTACTGGTTGGTTTTGTAAACAGTGAGGAAAACAATGAGGTTTGGGTATTTTTTGGCTGTAGCAGCGGGGTGTTGCTTACTGACAGCATGTGATTCTAGTAGTGAAGGTGGTTACTTCGGAGAAGATGGGGGCATGACGGCAGATTTTATCGCAACAGCTGGCGATCGTGTCTTCTTCGCGTTTAACAGGCATAGATTGACATCTGACGCGAGGGGAACACTTGATCGTCAGGTAGCGTGGCTTCTCGCACATCCAGATAAGGCGATTGTTGTGGAAGGTCATTGCGACGAGCGTGGCACACGAGAGTACAACCTGGCACTCGGCGAGCGTCGTGCGCATGAAGCAGTCAGTTATCTTGTGTCGAAAGGCTTATCAGAGTCTCGCGTGAGCGCTGTTTCCTACGGGAAGGATCGTCCGATCGAGATTCCTGGTGCGGGAAAAGAAGAGTTCTGGAAGCAGAACAGAACGGCGATCGTGGTGCTTCGCTAATCAGAGAGACGTTTTGATCAGAAGCCCTCGCTTGTGGGGGCTTTTTGTCGGCGTTTTTTTTGTGTTGCCGGCCGGTGTGTGTTGGCACGCAGTTAAGCTTTGAGATCGTTCGGGTTGTCCTGAAGTTTGGGTTTTGGTAGAGGCAAAGGCTGCCTGTGTTCTCTTCTTGGTACGGGTTAAGCAAACAGGAGGGCGCGCGTTTCACGTATGACGTGGCGGGCTTGGCCTTTTAGTCATTAACGGCATGATCTCATATTCTCATCAGAGCATCGAGTATTTCTGAGACGGTCATACAGACTTTACTGTTGGTGACGTGGGCGTATTGAGCTTTGAGCATTTTGATTCTTTATGTTCATTGGTTTCGGTTTATACAATCTAAAGTTGTGATCTAGTCTGTGCGTCGTAGTTATTTGAAAAGTTCGGTTGTGCGTTTTTTAGCGACATCAACAGCTTAAACCGACGTCTTAACAACTCTTTTGCGCGTTAAGCGTTCAAAAATAATGCAACTTGAAGTTGCATTATTTTTTATACAGCTGTTTTTCAAAGCTTGCCTGTGTATCAAGTATCATCAGCCCCTTCTTCACATTTTCATTAGGGCATCGAGCATTTCTGAGACGGTTATGCAGACTTTACCGTTAGCGGCGTGGACGTATTGCG
>JAISRK010000039.1 GCA_031273665.1 Holosporales bacterium | reverse complement strand
AGCTCCATGTCACTGTGCACATGTTCATCGCAGGAACGCTAGTATTGGGTTTTTCTGACCCTATTTGCACGACACAAGCAATAAGTAAGACGCGGGATGTTCCTCCTACTCTTCTTCTGCGTGATCAAGAGGCGGTTTCACAAAAACCACGCCGATAATGGCCAGAAGCACGATCACAGAGGGAGCAAAAAAAGCGATGGTAGGACTGTATAAATGCCACAAATATCCCACAGTGGCGTTGGAAATCAGCATGCCAACAGCGCATACAAGATTGAAAACGCCAAACGCCGTTCCCTTGAGTTTCTGCGGAGAATAGTCCGCGACCATGGCGTAAAAAGTGCCTTGTGTAGCACCATGGTGAATGCCGTATAGCGCCACTCCTACCAACGTCATAAAAATCGAGTCTGAAAGCGCCAGCGTTACACAAGAAATCAGTAAAATAGAAAAGCCAAACAATAGGAAAACGCGGCGATCTGTGTAATCAGACAGCTTCCCTACGATACGGGCGGCAGGTGTATTAAAAACGTACATCACCAGTAATATCAAAGAAGCATATTTCGCCTCCATCCCCTGCGTTTGAGCTTTGAGAACCAGAAAAGATTCACTAAAACGAACGAGCATAAAAACGAGGACTACGCTGATAAACATCCAATATCGGGATCCCAGCATTGCGAGCTCTTCTCGACGAATAGGGAACCCTTTCTTCCGATGATCCTTTAATCGAGAAAGATTTTTTGGCTCCTCTACGCCAACATACAAAACGACCACAGCTATTATGATGGGAATAATCGCGAGGAAATACGTCAGACGAATATCGCTCCCCGTCGCTTGCATCACCTGATAACACAGGAACGCCCCGATAGCAGAACCAGCACACGCCATGCTCTGACGCAACCCAAAACACACGCCCTTCCTTCCCTTCGGCGCGTAATCCGCAATAAGCGCATCACGTGGGGTATCGCGCATTCCATTCGCCACGCGCTCCAGCGTTTGGGCTGTTGCATACATCAGAATACCATTGGCGGTCGCAAATAAGGGCTTCGTCAGGGCAGCGCACGCATAGCCTATCAAAACAAGAATTTTCCTTTTTCCGATGTAGTCACTCAACACGCCAGAAAATAATTTTACAATGTAGGACAACGCTTCCGTAAACCCACGGATATGCCCTACATCGATGCTTGTGCCACCTAGAATTCCTGTAATAAAAAGAGGGGTCAACGCCGTAATCACGACCGAAGAAGCATTCGTCAGTAGACTGACAAAGCTCAATGCCCAAACGGACGAGGGTATGCGTGTCGGAGCTTCTTCTCTCGAATACCAAGACCGTCCCATAGAAGCCCCAATAGCTGTAGAGAGAAGTACGTCCCTCTTGGAAGACATTTATACTCTTAGATAGCGAAGGAAGAAATAGAGAATCGCTTTGCCCACTCGTTTTTTATGGGCATATTTTATCTACTTAGGCCATAAAATGTATTCTTACATTGACTAACTTGTTGTCAAAAATAGGAAATAATGTCCGCAGAAAGTGCCTCGCCCATTAGAACGCCTCATTAGATAAAGGAGAAGCGACAAATTTTGATGAGGAAAAATAACGGAGGTAAAACACGCAAAACGACACTCTCACGTTCCCTTCTCCCCTATCCTCTATAGTCGGTCTCCGAAAATCGAGCGACGAATACCAGTCAGATACGCGTTTAGTTGAAGAAAAGCCCTTTCGATTATCTCTGCTTTTGCATTTTCGACGTCGACGGAATCGTCAGAGCAATGGCCAAAATGTGATACGGTCAATGTCCTCGCGTTAGCGAAAATAACTTTTCCAATCGTCGTTTCATTACAGAAATAGTTACTTTTTCCACGGAGTCATTCTAGGAATCCAACGGGGCACATTCCGCTTATAGCGCAGATAGTCCTCCCCGAATCTTTTTTCCAACTTTTTTTCTTCGAAAAAGGGAAAATAAATCGCGTTTCCCACCAAAAACAAAACAAACAACGCGAAAATATCCAAAGAATTCAGCAGTAGCGATTCAGCCACTTGCATTATCAGCACGCTGGTTATCATCGGATTTCTCACATAACAATAGGGACCCGCCACCACCAATTTTTGGGGAGGATTCCAAGGTGCAGCTGTTCCTTTTCCCTTTCGATCGAAAAGCAGCATGGTCCATCCGGCCAAAAACAAACCTAGAACCAGCAAAATACCGCCAGCAATCAGTGAGCCCTGATCGTTCATACTAAAACGATAGTCCGCCAAATAAAGAACAATCGCCGGAATAACTACCAATACGTTAAACGGCAGCAGAACAACGGCTTCAATCCATTTCAAAAACATGAGAATTTTCCTCCAACAGTAGGTTACAGAATGGCAGTTAATCACAAAATGACCGTTTTATGTAGAACTTTGTGCGTCCTGTTTTTCACGTCTAGAGCGCTGGATTTCTAAATTTGTATATTTTCCAACCGCTCTTTCGAGTAGGGAAGCGTGATTCTCAGCTCGCATCATCGATCAATACGATTTCAATATTGCGTAACCTTTGACCAACTAGGCTGTCTAAGCACTGGGCTGAGTACTTCTCAACATCATAAATCGGCGCATATTTTCGTGGTATTTGCGGGAAAATTCACCTGTCCGTTTTCGTTTTTTTCCTAACTTTCCGTAGCATCCATCCGCAGGCTTTGCGAATCAGAATTTTTCACCACCGCAGCATTAAGCCGACGTTGTCCTGCCTCCCCATAATTGGCCCTCGAAAATCAAGTCATATTGTAAGGCCATGATCGGAAATTGGAGAGGAGAGAATAATAAAATCAAGCTTCACAGCTCTCTGAACGACTCCCCTCCCTACTCTTGGCAAATCCCATCTGCGCCTAATAGCGCATTCTCTCCGATATAAAATTCGGGGGCTTGACACCTGGTAGAGAATCTTTGATAGAAGAGACACGTGCGGTCGTGGCGGAACTGGTATACGCGCAACGTTGAGGTCGTTGTGGGGGGAACCCCGTGGAAGTTCGATTCTTCTCGACCGCACCATTTTAACCGGCCGGTTTCTGGCTTTTACAACGTCAAGCAGCGTGCTTCTTCTGGTGCTTAGAAGAGGAGATCAACAAATCAACGATGGTTTCGGCAAGCGCTACTTGCGGAGCATGCGAAATAAAAGGGGAATCGCATAGAAATTCCAACGCCATATCAGAGGCAAAAACCGCAGAAAGCACCGTTCCGAGATGTCGCGTTGCATCGCAATGCGTTATCCCCACACGCGCGACACCTTCTTCTTGCAGGGTTTCCAAAATAGCTTGAGTTTCTCGAATGTCTCCTCCCGCGCGTAAAAGGCCGAAGGCATGACCCCTTGTCCATTGTTTCCATTGACCAATGAGCGAACGATCAGCGGCATGAAATACGTTCAAGCCAGGAGTATCCATCAGTATCGGTGTGTGCGGAGATGTTGTTGCCAAAAGTGCATGGGCATCTTCTCCGGTATGTATGGTGTGTACGGGAAGGCGCAACACCTGCAGCAGCTTTTCCAACTGAAGGGTTCCAGCACTTTTCTCAACGTCTAAAGAGGCGATCACAGGAAGCGTCCCTTGTTGCATAAGAGTGACAGCTAATTTAGCCGTCGTTACGGTTTTTCCCTGTCCCGTCGGACCCACAAGGAACAAGCACGTTGGAACCTCTTCCATCAAGGCAGCACTGAAATCAAAAATAGGGGGACGCTCTGCGAGTAGATGATCAAAGAAAATCACAAGATGAGGACGTAGATCTGTGATGTTTTCCCCTATTTCAATGTTCGTACGAGCGAAGGCGATAAAATGGGCGAGAATTTGGTCAGAAAAGCCTGCTTTCTCCAAAAACTCCACCAAGAGTCGAACGCTTAAAACAGTGTCCTCATGAACAACGCCGTCATCGGTCTCTTCTTCCTTGGAAGCCACCATAAGCCAAGCGTCATTTTCATTCTCTCCGGATTTGAGAATGATCGCCTCTTCTCCAAGGGAACGCGCCGCACGATTGAGCGCTTCTTGCATGGTTTTGGCTTTAAAGAAGCGCGTTTTCTTCGCACTAGACATGTCCGACCATCTTTATTTTTATCTTCGGATGTATTTCATTTTGCGACATTACAGCAATATCCGGCCTGAAGCGCTCTATAATCGAGCGCACAGGTTTGCGCATTGTCGCTGGTACGACGAAAACAGCAGAAGGAGAAGAAGCGCTCACCTGATCGAAAGTTTCCCGCAAGCTGGTCGCAAATTGTTGCAAATTTGACGGCGCGAGAGCGAGATGTTTGTTGTCTCCCTCCCCTGACAATGCATTCGTTAGCATCGCTTCTGTCTCTGGAGAGAGTGTAACCACAGCAAGCACACCGTCAGTTTCCACGTTGGTCGTGCATATCTGTCGACTCAAGCGTGCACGTACATGCTCTACTAGAGTGGGAATACTGCGCGTAGAGACGCAAATTTCTGCGATGCTTTCGATGATCGTTGAAGCGTTCCGAATAGACACGCCTTCGTCTAAAAGATTCTGGAAAACGCGGAGTATCGTACTTAGGCTAATCTGTGTGGGCACAATATCCGAAACAAGTTTACGCACGGAGTCGGGTAATTCATCCAGAATGCGTTGCAGCTCTGTGCTAGAAAACAGCTCGGCGACATTCCTTTTTAGGATATCTTCCAAATGTGTC
>JAISRK010000026.1 GCA_031273665.1 Holosporales bacterium | reverse complement strand
CTGGTTCTCCCATGAGCTTCTCCTAAGTGCGCCGCACATAAAGCGCGACATCTTGAGGGCACATCGATTTACCCGTATTGAAGATGCACAGATCTTCTTGCGTGCTGAGATAAGGGCTTTCCGGATCGATCGAAAGAAGCACCACGTCTTGCGGCGCGGTAATACCGAGTTCGAGATCTGATGAAACGACCTTGCGCGCTGCGCCCAGTACACGGTTGTCTTTCACAGTGCTTACTTTCGAAAAAGCGGCAATCTGCGCCCCACGCGTCCAGTTAAGAAGCTCGTTGGTGTTCATATCCGCTGATTTCCGGAATCCAACGATCAGCTCTCGATGGTCTGACCAAGAGGAAGCAAGAGACAGCCGGAATCCTTGAGCGTCTTTGTTAAAGGGTATGGTGTAGTAGTCTTGTTTAAGACTCTCTAACGCCAACTGAACGCGGTTTTGAAGAGTGGTAAAGACGGTGTGCAAATCTTCGTGTTGATATTCTGGCAATCCGACCAAGTACTGACTGGGGGTTAACCCCAAGACATGGGCGACCGCCTGAAGCGTTCCTTGATATAGCGCAAATGGCGAAATATTAGGCGTCAGGAGCAGGGCTTCAAGGGGCAGAGCACTTTGTATCAGTGGTCGCAGAATCGTCGCCCCTTCGCTAGAGACGGCGTAACACCGCTCAGAAAAATAATTAATCTTTTCTCGCAGAGATTTTACAATGGCACGGCATATGTCTTTCAGCGCTTCGGGTGCTTGCAGGCAGGGGGGGATATAAGGCGTTAGCGTAGGAGTTTTTTCATTCGGCTGCAGTTCGATCAGAGGAAAAGCCGAAAAACGGCCGGACACATCGGCTTCTGTCAAAAGGCGTACAAGGGGCCGCAGGCGCGGAATGCGTACGGGGTTGTCCCCCGTGTTGTTATCGCACACCTCTTCGCCTTCCAAAGAGGCATAACGCGCGTACGCGCCCTGAACGGCGTCTTCTGGCCGCTGTTTTGCCACCGCTACGTACAAACGTAACGTCTTGTTCTCTGCTAATTTCAAAAATGGCTTGAGATCGTAAGAAACCTTCTCCTCTTGTGTCGCTTCGTATTGGATAAGCGTTCCATCAGGCAGCAACGCTTCTAGATGTAAAAGAAGGACGGTGCCAGCGGAAAGTGCCGCGGGATCGATTTTAAGGGTGTAAACGCCATACGCATCCGGCCGGCCGATCTGAAAGTGGTAATGGATCAAGCCCTCCGTTCTAGCGGCCGTCTGCTGAAAATGGTGAGGAGATAAAAGCATTCCCTCGTGCCACTGCACTGCCAGTGGGATTTGATGCTCGAAAACTGTTGTCATACGTACCTCGTACCCTGCCGCAAGTAAGGTAAAAGAGGTTCGTTAATAAGAGGTTTACATTTAGACGTAAAGGTTGATAAACGACGAATTGATTCCAACATATTGCAACGGCGTCCAACATAAAGGAAAGACCCGACACATTTTGCAGAAGCAATCTTTTTTCGGATGAGTGCATAGGGATCATTCCGAATTGCTGTATATGACCTGCCTCCTAAAAAAGACCTGCAGGCACGATTCCCGAGGAAAATTTCTTCCGATTGCGTATTTTGCCGTATCGAAAATTATAGTAGAATGCGCATGGAGCGTAGAGTATGCCTGTTTTTCCTTTATTGCCCTTTGTCGGCGTGTTGTTATCGGTAGCGCTGTTGCCGCTCTGGACCCCAACACTGTGGCAACATCACACCGGCAAGATGCTGGCGCCATTCCCTTGCATTTTAGCCCTTTATGCCGCTCTTTGTGGTAATTTCGCACCGTTTTGCAGCGCGTCCTGCGCTACGCTTTTGTGCGACTACCTCCCCTTTCTTGTTCTCATGGCCTCTCTCTACGGTATCGCCGGAGGAATTCATATTACTGTCCCGCAACGCACAACACCTCTTCTGAACACTATTGTTCTGGCAATGGCGACGCTTGCGGCGGGGTGGATTGGCACGACAGGCGCTTCTATGGCCTGTATCCGGCCTTTCCTGCGCCTCAATGCGGGGAATACGCACAAGGCCCATCTTGTCGTTTTTTTCATCTTCCTTGTGTCCAATATCGGTGGAGGACTGAGCCCTCTCGGCGACCCACCACTGTTCATGGGATTTTTGCAAGGGATCGACTTCTTTTGGGTTTCTCGAAATCTTTGCTGGCCCGTTTTCGGAACTTCAGTGGCCCTTCTGGGGATTTTCTTTGTGCTCGACACGTTCTTAAAAAAACAAGACCACCAGACGGTAGATGCGGAGACAACACCGTTTACTGCTGTACATTGCGAAGGAAAGCGCAACGTCTTGCTACTGGCTGGCGCGGTAATAATCGTGGCACTAACAACAAAAGACCTCGGCACATTTTCTGTTTTTGGCGTGTCTCTTCCGATCATTGGACTGTTTCGAGATGGTGGATTGCTCTTGTTGCTGGGCATCTCTATGAAAAACACACCCTGGTCTATCCGCGAGCATAACACATTCGAGTGGGAGCCCATTCACGAAATCGCAAAGATCTTTTTTGCTATTTTCATCACGCTCATTCCCGTAGAAGCGGCCCTGCGCGGCGAAACGCCCATTGCACGCGTGCTAACAGAAGCGTTGAGCGTCGATTCGGCGCTGTCTCCGTGGCGGTGCTTTTGGGTGTCTGGCGTGTTGTCCTCTTTTCTGGATAATACACCAACGTACCTCTTCTTTTTCCACCTCTTTGGAGGTAATCCGTCGACGTTAATGACAACTCAAGCCCCACTTCTTATGGCGATTTCATTAGGATCTGTCTTTATGGGTGCCATGACCTATATCGGAAATGCTCCAAACTTGATGGTGATGGCCATTGCACGTAAGCGCTTCCCCAAGAAAATGCCTTCGTTTTTTGGCTATATGGGATGGTCCGTTGCACTTTTGCTACCTATTTTTGGGGTATTGAGCTTTGTGTTGTTCCCGTGACATGCCGCACACGTCTGTTCTTTTAAGCGAGGCCCTTACCTATCTCGCACCACAACAAGGCAAGGTGTATATAGACGGCACGTTCGGAGCAGGAGGTCATAGCCGTGCTATTTTAGCGTGCCCGATGAGCTACGTTTTGGCGTTTGATCGTGATCCAGCCGTTGTTCCCTACGCACACGCTCTTCAAAAGGAATTCGGTCCCCGTTTTCGTTTTTTTAATGCCAGGTTTTCGGACATCGAAGAGATTCTAGCACGCGAAGATGTCTCGTCTATTGATGGAATGCTGTTTGATCTTGGGGTCTCATCTTTGCAACTGGACACCCCTGAACGTGGCTTCTCGTTTCAAAAGAATGGCCCTCTAGATATGTGCATGGGGAACTGCGCGCACTCGGCAGCTAAAGTGGTGAATACTTTTGAGGAAAGTCAGATAGCGGACATTCTGTGGATTTTAGGAGAGGAACGCAAAGCGCGCGCTATCGCACGCAAAATTGTTGAGATACGCACTCAGCGGCCGATTCAAACGACTTTAGCACTACAGAAAATCGTTGCCTCTGTTGTCAAGGGATCTCCGGGAAAAAACCCTGCAACCCGCACGTTTCAAGCCTTGCGTCTCTTCGTGAACAACGAGCTTGACGAATTGCGTGCTGCATTAATTTGCGCAGAACACCTGTTACCCCCGGGTGGACGACTTGTTTGTCTCTCTTTTCACTCCTTAGAAGACCGGTTAGTGAAAATGTTTCTTCAGGGAGAAGTGATAGAGGATCTGATTTATGGGGGTAAAACACGGATAACACCCTTTAGAGCGTATCCAAAAAAGCCTATCATACCCACTCAAGCAGAGATTGGAGCTAATCCGCGTGCACGTTCGGCTAAAATGCGCGTTGGTATTAGACAGTAAAGAGGCCTCATGACGCATCGTACCGCTTTTGTACTGTTATTCCTTACGATCTGTATGGGACTCGCTTTATTCCACCTTAAGTATCAAGTCATTGGGATCGAGGAAGAATTACACACGCTCTTAAGCGATATTGAAAGCGAAGAAGAACGCCAACATGTTTTAAAGGCCGAGTGGAAATATGCTACCGACGCACAACGGCTGCAAAAATTGGCCAAACGGCACCTTGGTTTTCTGCCTGTCGCCCCCCGGCAACTGATGGACAAACGAACCTTTTCCCGGGCATTCCCTATTCAAGACGCGTTGGGCAACCTGATAGACGCCGAAGAGAATGCGCCTTTCCCGGCACAAAAAGGAACCCACCGATGATCAGGCGCGGAACTCAGGACCTTTTGCGCTTTCTTGATACGTATTGTGAGCCTTTGCGCCAGTTTGCCGAAAAACGACGACAACGCATTGTCATCGTAATGAGCATTTTCCTATTGTGCGCCGGCACGATCAGCGCACGTCTTTTGCAAATTATGGTGGTCGGGGAAACGCCAGAGGTTACCCCCTCTTCTTTCGATCCCCTCTCTTCGTTACGGTTTTCTCGTGCAGATATTGTAGACAGAAAAGGAGTTCTGATCGCAACGAGTCTGCCGACTGTTTCGGTTTATGCCAATCCCAGAGAATTGCTGAACCCTATAGCCGATGCGCAACTCCTCTCCAAAAC
>JAISRK010000085.1 GCA_031273665.1 Holosporales bacterium | reverse complement strand
GCACACAAAGCTTCTGCCTTAGCATAGTATGAGGACGAGGATGTGTAAATGACGGGCTGCAAAAAACATCACGACACGAAGACTGGGCAAATCCAGCGTTTTATTTTTCCATATAGACCTTATGAATCGTTTTATTTTGCAAAATGCGAGAAGAAAACGTTAACTATTTTGGTGGAGAGAGACACTTTTGTCCTTCTCACTTTCGGTAGGACATGCTGATGACGTCGGGGACCATACAGATGATCTTGCTATATACGTAGAGACGCTCCCAATTCTGCACCTTACGGAGGCCACGATAAGCGGCATAGATGATAGGCTCAGGCCATGTGGACCCCGTTGCCCCGGCGTACTGCGCAAGAAACTGGAAAAGAGTGTTATAGCCAGATTCGTACCAGTTCACCGGATTCGCATCAATAGAAGGGAGATTAGCGTGCAGATACATCTGGAACTGCTTAATTGGCGGTATGGTGGGGGATTCCAAGATGGCTTCATTGGGAATACAAAAAATTGTGCCTTCGGTGCGTTTAATGCCGAAAGCCGTATAAGCGTCGCGTGCATCCTTCCGTAAGAAACAATAGCATCTCAGGTGGACCGCAATACAATACCCTATTTGCAGTCCTGTTTCGGGCACTATTCTCACTATTTGCCCTTTATTACAAAACAAGAAGCTCTTACTTCCTTCTGGCAAGGGGATGATTCCATCCAAAGACATCAGGATAACCGGTTTCCCGTCTTTAGGATCTTGTTTTTCGCTGGTTGCAATGGAACAGAGCGGATCGTGCTTACTCATGTGCGATTTCGCTTTTATAAAGAAGGAGTCCAACAGATTTCTTACAAAAGCTGTTCTATCGCTGGTTTTAAAATCGTGACACTTACGGGAGACACACAAGATGCCATGAACAAGCTTCTGCTTGATGCAATCTGCAGCCAATGCTTGCCGTGCTTCCTCTTCCGTATTAGCAAAATGGAGACATATATGCGAAAGCCGCCGAGCATCCGAAGTGATGGCCTGCTCGAGATCTTCTTTTTCTGTGTTTGTGGTGACGTATAACCTCTGCATCCCCTCCGCATGTGGAAGGGACAAGAGCAATAGGGCTAAAACGAGAGATAATTTCTGGATGTATTCACCCATTTCACACTCTGTTCATGCAGCGCGCTATACGTTGTGTTGCTATTAATACAAATAAACTCAACGTACTTTAATTTGCCAAAAGTGCACTTTTTGGCCTAAAAATCGTCTTCATTCTAAACAGTTCGATGTAAGATTAAGTATAAGCGTCAATGATGAAGGAAAGGTTAACGACATCGTTTTTGTGGCGCTTTCTCGTCTTCGAAAGCCGATTACAGAAGTCGCTATCCCAGCAGATAATCCTTCTCTCATAGGCCATTCTCGCACCGTGTAAAATAAATTATAATATTTTTATTGCCCGTTTATGCGCACTTTAATTTGCCATGACTCTCATTGTCGCTTCTAAAGTCAATTTGTACTATAACTACCATGGACTTCAGGAGGAGGGGGGAATGCCCGCTATTCGACGATTGTCTTCTGCTCTCATTAATCAGATTGCGGCGGGCGAAGTCATTACGCGTCCGGCAGCGGCCGTTAAAGAACTCGTAGAAAACGCGCTGGATGCTCAGGCAACGCATATCGACATCCATCTGGAAGATGGAGGGAAATCCGCCATTGTCGTCAAAGATGATGGGGTAGGCATGTCTCCGGAAGACCTGACGTTGTGTGTCGATCGATATACCACCTCAAAATTACAAGATCTCTCTCAGATTACTACTTTCGGGTTTCGTGGAGAGGCCTTAGCCGCCTTGGGGTCTGTGTGCCGCCTGATAATTACCTCTCGAGAACGTGGCGCCTCACAGGCTTTTTGTATAAAAGTCGAGAGAGAGCATCTTACCCCACTGGCCCTCGCCGTTTTAAAGGGTGGGACGCGTGTTGAAGCACAAGATTTGTTCTTTGCGATGCCAGCACGTCTGAAATTTCTAAAAAGTACGGCACTGGAATTGAGTCATTGCACGCAAGCGGTGAAGCGTTTAGCTCTCGCAAATCCGCACGTTGCTTTTCGATGTTTTGAAGGAGAACGGTGCCTTTTCTCCTATCGACAGAGTGATCAGCAGACACGTCTCATTGAGGTCTTGGGCAATATTTCTGCGGATGAATTACTGCCTGTAAAAAAAACACAAAATGCTTTATCGCTTTCTGGTGTCGTTGGAAAGCCCGTATGCACTCAAGCGACCTCAGCAAAACAGTTTTTCTTTGTCAATAAACGTGCAGTACAAGATGTCTGCTTCAGCGCCGCGTTGCGCACCGCCTATCAAGAGTTGATCGTGCGTGAAAGACATGCAATCGCCGTCTTGTTCCTGGTCGTGCCCCCTCAGGATGTTGACGTCAACGTACATCCCGCAAAAACCGAGATTCGGTTTCAGGACGTACGTCGTATCCAGCTTTTCCTGACAGACGCGCTTGCACAGTCCCTGCGCACGACAGAACAGATTGGGGCCGGAGAGCGTAACATGGGTTCAAGAAAACATTTTGTAAGGCAAGAGAACCCAAAACCTTTTTCGCGACCGCTAGCCTCTAACGTGTTGCCACTGCTTTCTGTACACGCCGCACATCATTTGGCGGAGAGTCCGGCGTCATGGCATCACGAAACGCCTCCTGCCGATGCGCCGGCCGGTGCACAAGACGCTCTCTTGG
>JAISRK010000002.1 GCA_031273665.1 Holosporales bacterium | reverse complement strand
TTGTCCCATCGTCTGTCGAACAAGGGGAGCCTCTCTTTACGCAAAAATCGCAAGACAAGACTTCCAAATGTTAACCAACAGAGCCATATACCGAGGACTCCGGAGATGGGAGCAATCAGAAAGGTTCCTTTTTGTAGCCAAGGGCGCAAAGCATTGGTGCTGGCGCGTAGTAAAAGATGCCCAAAAGCGCCGCCTAATGGCACGGACCAAGAAGGGACCGAAATATTTCCTAGTGCCAAAGACAGAAATAGGATAATTCCAACACTTCTCCAGATTATCTTTCCAATAGGTAGTTTTTGTAGAATTCCGACGCCGAGCACAAATAGCAATACTGGAGATATCCAAGCCACCAATCCGAAGAATTGAATCAGTACGTCGGCGAGTGTGTTTCCGCAAATGAACCAATAGTTCTCGAGTGTGCCAACAGAGGTGTTCCAAGAGGGTTCTTCAGCGTTGTAATAAAAGAGCGCAAAGCTCAGGAAGAGCGATAAACCCAAGAAAAAACTTCCGGCAGCAGAACGAGAGTACTCCTGGATTTTAGGTGCGGCCATCTTTGTTCCCATCATTACACGGACATTACCTCTAATTTTGCAACGAGTACATTCCTCTGTTTTCCATAGTGGTGCGAGAAGCTTGCCCTTAAGAGAAATCCATCCTACTTTCAGAGAGATGCGCGTGAGATAACGACAACGGACGTATGGCAGATTCTCTTTCTCAGCAAATACAAAAGGCTCTTTCTAGTATTGATGCGTGTGCGGACCTTGAGATTTTGGATGAATTGCGTGTTTCCCTGTTGGGACGACAAGGACGTATCACAGCTTTAGCCCAAACGATCGGGACATTGCCGGTGGAACAGCGTAAAGCATTTGGTGCCGACGTAAACCGCGCCAAGGAAGTGTTACAATCGGCTCTTGAAAAAAGGCAGGCACTGCTGGCACGTGTGGCTATAGAAAGGCGGCTCAAAGAAGAGTTTGTCGATTGTACGCTTCCTCCTGCTCCTGAACTTACGGGTTTCCTCCATCCCCTCACGCGTACGCAGCAAGATTTGGAATGGATTTTTAGAGATATGGGGTTTCGACATTTCGCTGGTCCCAACATCGAAAACGAGTTTCTAAATTTTACGGCGCTCAATATGCCTGAGCAGCATCCCGCACGACAGATGCATGATACGTTTTTTGTCGACATTCCGGCAGCGCCAGAAGGGCGGTTTCTATTGCGTACGCAGACATCTCCAGTCCAGATTCGTGCTATGCGTGCATGGGGAGCACCCTTGCGCGTGTTTTCTATCGGGCGCACATATCGCAGTGATGCCGATGCTACCCACACCCCGATGTTTCATCAATTAGAGGGGCTGGTGATCGAAGAAGGGATTCATTTTGGGCATATGAAGAGTTGTATTACCGAGGTATGTGCCCGATTTTTCAACATCAATGCCCTAACATTGCGTTTGAGACCGAGTTTTTTCCCTTTTACGGATCCTTCTGCGGAAGTGGATATCCCGTGCCAAAGAAAAGAGGGCCGTCTTATTATGGGCGAAGGAGACCAGTGGCTTGAGATCCTCGGTTGCGGCATGGTGCACCCAAAAGTCTTAGAATACGGCGGGCTGGATCCGAAAAAACACCAGGGGTTCGCTTTTGCGTTCGGGATTGATCGACTGGCGATGCTAAAATACTGTCTCCCGGATCTTCGGAGCTTTTTCGATGGGGATCGACGTTGGCTAGAAAGCTGCGGATTCTCTCCTTACGTCATAGGGGACCGCTGATGAAGTTTTCTTTAAGTTGGTTGCGACGCCACTTGGAAACAACAGCTACAGCCGAAGATCTTTCGACGGCATTGACACGTCTTGGTCTAGAGGTTGAGTCGCTTTACGACGCGGCGGCGGCTCTTAAAGACTTTGTTGTTGCGCACATTGAAGCCGCTGAGGCGCATCCGAATGCAGATCGTTTGCGTGTTTGTCGTGTACACGATGGAACATCGGTGCACCAAGTCGTATGTGGCGCTCCTAATGCGCGGGCGGGCTTGAAGGTTATCTTAGCCCGTCCGGGAGTCGTCATTCCCTCAACAGGAAGTGTGCTGCAACGGACCACGATTCGTGGAATAGAAAGTTGCGGCATGCTGTGTTCGAGTCGGGAGTTATGTTTGTCCGAAGAAGCAGACGGTATCGCTGAATTAGCGGCGGATATTCCTCTTGGGCTCTCTGTTGCAGAAATTTACGGAGATCAGATATTTGATCTAAGCATCACGCCCAATCGTGCAGATTGTTTTGGTGTACGTGGAATTGCGCGCGATTTAGCGGCGGCAGGATTAGGTGTGTTGCGACCTTTGCCGGCGGATTCTCTTTCTCCGTCATACGATTTTCCCTATAAAATTTCTTATGGAGACGACGACGCGCAGCGTTATTGCCCATTTTTTTGTGCTGTTGAAATTCGAGGCGTGAGAAATGGTTCTAGTCCTCCATGGCTCCAAGATTTGCTCAAAAAAGCAGGACAGAACCCGATCTCAGCATTAGTGGATGTAACGAATTTTTTTGCGTTAGATCGATGTCGACCGCTGCACTGCTATGATGTGCGAGCATTTGTAGGGACTCCTGTTGTGCGATCTGCACACCAAGACGAGTCTTTCAGAGATCTAAAGGGAAAAACGCATACGTTGCATTCGTTCATGTCGGTTCTCGCGGACGAGACGGGACCTCTTGGTCTTTTAGGTGTTATGGGTGGTGAGCGATCCGCTTCAACGTTAGAGACTTCTACAATTCTGCTCGAAGCGGCTTGGTTTGCGCCAGAAGCTATTACACGCACTGGACAGGCGTTATGCTTAACCACAGAGGCGCGCACGCGTTTCGAGCGTGGTGTGGACTATGCCACAACGATAGCGGATCTTAAAGCAGCGGCGGCAATGATTGTCGAGTTTTGCGGCGGAGAGGTGAGCGAGGTATTGCGGCTTGGCGCTCCGCCCGCCCTTCCCCCAGCGATTACGCTGCCTCTGGATCTGTTTGAGAAGCGGGTGGGCGTATCCATTGAAAAAGCGGAAATCGTGCGTCTATTACAGGCGTTGGGATGTACCGAAACAGCGCCGCATATCTTTCAGCCTCCTTCTTGGAGGCCGGATCTTACGTTGCCAGAGAACCTATGCGGAGAGATCTTGCGTCTTTACGGATTTGACAAGGTAGAGGTTCGTTCATTGCCCAATTACCCGAAGAGCTATGCAAAAGAAATGCCCGCATATACGCTCGATACGTTTAAGCGGCAGTTGGCAGGGCGCGGTATGATTGAGCTTGTGTCGTTTCCTTTCCTTCGTTCCGCGTGGGCCCAACTATTTCAAAGGCCAGAGGCGCAGAGTATTGAGTTATTAAATCCCATCAGCTCGGAGCTCTCTGTATTGTGCACGAGTCTTTTACCGCATCTCCT
The DNA here is from genome assembly GCA_031273665.1 of Holosporales bacterium. Lineage (GTDB taxonomy): Bacteria > Pseudomonadota > Alphaproteobacteria > UBA3830 > JAIRMZ01 > JAITIJ01. Next base: position 3,115 of record JAISRK010000002.1, on the reverse strand, counting down.
TGAGGCGGTCGCAAAGAATAGTCGCCGCGAAACAGCTCCATTTGCTTTTTTCGAAGCAGGCCCGGTGTTTGATCGACAATTTGAATCGTATGAACGTCCGATGATTGCGGGCGTACGATCCGGGATTCTCGCTGCATATCACTGGGGTAAGCGGTCGCGTCCTGTGGATGTGTTTGATGCGAAGGCCGACCTTGAAGCTCTTTTTGGCATGCGTGTGGCCGCTTTTGAATTAAGACAAGGTGCTCCTTCTTGGTTTCATCCGGGCTGTTCCGGTACGTTTTTCGATGGGGAAACGCCCGTCGGTGTATTTGGACTATTGCATCCTGAGGTCTTGGCGACGTTTGATATCGAAAATATGCCAGTTGTGGGGTTTGAAGTGTATCTTGATGCCTTGAAGGAGGCCCCTCTTAAAGAAGTTGGGTTTGTTGCGTATAATCTGCCTTCTGTTGCGCGTGATTTTGCGTTTGTCGTGGACAAAAATCTGCTGGCCGCGCGTCTTGTTGCCTGTGTGCGTCATGCCGGAGGGCCTTTAGTTTCACGCCTTGATGTATTTGATGTATATAGTGGTTCCCCTCTGACGGATGACAAAAAATCTGTTGGTATTTCTGTTATTTTCCAACCTCAAACCGCGACATTATCTGAGGAGGAAGTGCAGACATTTTCTCACAAAATCGTGCACGCGGTTTCTGAACAATTAGGCGGCACGTTGCGATAATTTGGCATAGGACGTGCCGTGCGGTGATGCTCAAATAATACCTCGGCCCTAAGGAAAACGGGGATATATCGTTGTGTTTTTCTGACGATGTTTTCTCTTTAAGAAGGAAGATGGGGTTGATACAGTGGGAAACGCAAGGAGGAGGCGATATGTTCCGTATGTGTGTTTGCGACCTTTTCAGTAATTTAGGCAACGCGACAACGATCGCTCATGGCTGATGTCCTTCTCATCCGCAACTTTACGATTATTGCGCACATAGACCACGGTAAATCGACACTCGCCGATCGTTTGATGCAGCGCTGTGGGGCTATTGAGGCCCGTGAGTTTCGCGACCAGATGCTAGACTCAATGGATATCGAACGCGAACGCGGTATTACGATCAAAGCGCAGACGGTGCGCCTTACGTATACAGCACGTGATCAAAAGACTTACGTGCTTAATCTGATAGATACCCCCGGTCATGTGGATTTTGCATACGAAGTGAGTCGGTCTCTGGCGGCTTGTGAAGGTTCGTTGCTTGTGGTTGATGCGACCCAGGGGGTAGAAGCACAAACGCTCGCGAACGTTTATCAAGCAATTGATAACGATCACACGATTATTCCCGTTATCAACAAAATTGACCTGCCCGCCGCAGATCCGGAACGTGTAAAAGCCCAGATTACTGAAGTTATTGGGTTAGATGCGACAGATGCCATTTTAGTCTCTGCTAAAACGGGAGAAAGGGTTGATGAGGTTCTTGAAGCGCTTGTAAAGCACTTACCGCCCCCAGGGACAGAGCGTGACAAACCCCTGCGCGCGCTACTTATCGATAGTTGGTATGACGCGTATCTTGGCGTGGTTGCGTTGGTGCGCATCAAAGAAGGCGTGCTCACAGCGGGGCTTAAGATAAAGATGATGGCAACAGGGGCTGTTTATCAAGTAGATGAGGTCGGCTGTTTTGTCCCTAAACCAAAGCCCGTCTCTGAACTAACTGCTGGAGAGATAGGCTATGTCACCGCTGGGATTAAGAGCGTGCGTGATGCGCGGGTAGGGGACACACTTACCACCGAAAAAAATCCCGCTGAAGTGCCGCTTGCTGGTTTCAAACCTTCTGTTCCCGTGGTGTTTTGTAGCTTTTTCCCTACAGACGCGTCTGAGTACAGCCATCTTCGCGAAGGGCTTGAAAAATTACAACTAAATGATGCGAGTTTTTTGTTTGAACCCGAGAGCTCTGCGGCATTAGGATTCGGTTTTCGCTGTGGATTTCTTGGACTTCTGCACCTAGAGATCGTTGAGGAACGACTGGAGCGCGAATATAACCTAGATCTTATTACGACCGCCCCTAGTGTTGTCTACAAGGTTCACCTGACCAATGGGACCGTGCACGATTTGCATAACCCTGTAGATATGCCAGATGCGGGGCATATTGCTCGTATTGAGGAACCTTGGATTCGTGCAACGATCCTGGTGCCCGATACCTATCTAGGCGCTGTGTTGACATTATGCCAAGAGCGGCGCGGCGAGCAGGTAGACCTCACATATGCTGGCACACGCGCGATGGTCGTTTATCGTCTGCCTCTGAACGAGATAGTATTTGACTTCTACGATCGATTAAAATCTATCAGTCGTGGGTACGCTAGTTTCGATTATCAGCTGGATATGTACCAAGCCGGGGACTTGGTCAAAGTTTCTTTGCTTGTTAATGGAGAACCGGTTGATGCTCTTGCCACTATTCAGCACCGTACAACGGCGGAAAGTCGCGGACGAACGCTATGTGAACGGCTGAAAGATCTCATTCCGCGGCATCTCTTTAAAATCCCCATTCAAGCGGCTATCGGTGCTAAAATCATTGCGCGTGAAACGATTCCGGCGCTACGTAAAGACGTGACAGCAAAATGTTATGGAGGGGATATTACGCGTAAGCGCAAACTCCTTGAAAAGCAAAAAGAAGGCAAGAAGCGTATGCGCGAAGTCGGCCGCGTTCACATTCCTCAATCCGCCTTTTTAGCCGCATTAAAAACAGGAAAAGAGTAGATGTCTCGGCGACAGTCATTTTCTTTTGCAATGGATTGACTTTTCGGCATATTATTGTACGGACTTTTCTACAAGCCTTATACGAGACAAGGAGGTTTTTTTATGAACATTGATGTACTCATAGTGGGACTCTACTTAGCTGTCACTCTGGCTGTAGGTATCTGGAGCGGACGCAAGATCGGCACGTTTCGTGGTTATGCCGTAAATAATCGCAACACATCTACATTGGCTCTATGTGCAACGATTGCAGCAACATGTATTGGCGGCGGTTCGACCATAGGGCTCGCCGAAAAAGCGTTTTCTTCCGGTATCGTATTTCCGTTTATTTACTTTCTCGGGGGGTTCAATCTTCTTTTCATTGGGTTATTTATTGCGCCGCGTATGGAG
>JAISRK010000076.1 GCA_031273665.1 Holosporales bacterium | reverse complement strand
AAAACTGGCCGCATTGGCCAACATATGGATTAGTACTTCATGGACCACCGGGTTCTGGCAAAACACATTTAAGTCGTTTGTGGCAAGAGGTCTCGGGCGCTCGTCTTTTGACACCACGGAATCAAGACGTTCAACCTCTTTCGCTCGCATCCATTCCCATTTTAATCGATGGATTTTCGGATGTTGTGTGGGACGAAGATTGGCTTTTTCATCTTTTGAACACTCGCCTGTCGTTACAAGCAAGCATTTTGATTGTGGATCGAAAAACGCCTTCTTCCTGGTCTTTAAAAAAACATGACGTACGGTCTCGATGCCTAGCTCTGTCTTCCGTCGGTATTGAGATGCCAGATGAAGCGTTCGTGGAAGCTCTTCTTATCGCGCTTTTCCGAAAGCGTGGAGTGGCCCTTTCTCCGGATGTTGCAAAATTTTTATCTGTCCGTTTGGAGCGGTGCTACACCACAATTTTACGTACGGTAGAAGCGCTCAACGATGCTTCTTTACAGCAAAGACGGCCGATAACAGTTCCTTTTTTAAAGGAATTGGAAATAGAAAATACTCTTGTATCCTAGGCTTATACACACACTCAAAGAAGATGTGTCTTTTCTTTTCAAAATATCGCGCCTAGCGATATACTCTCCCCGTGTAATACAAGACAAGAAGGAGAAGACGCTGATGGATCGAAGTCTCGAGACCTTCGTAGGGTTTGTTGTGCTCATGGTAGCAGGTGCATTCTTTTATTTTGCGTATTCCTATTCCGCTAAAGATATCTCATCTAGGTACGTTCTCTCCGCTTCATTTGATAAAATTGATGGTATTAGCATTGGATCCGACGTAAAAATCGGGGGAGTTAAAGTCGGCAGTGTCAGTAAAATTGCGCTATCTCCAGAAACGTATTGTGTGCAAGTGGAAATGCATTTAGACGAAAGTGTGCGCATTCCGTGCGATACATCAGCGGCTATTACCAGCGAAGGACTGTTGGGGGGGAAATTCATTTCGCTAACCCCCGGAGGAGACAATGTCATGCTAAAGACCGGCGAATCCCTCGCGCACACTCAGGGATCGATTAATCTTGAGACCCTTATCGGCAAGATGATGTTTTCTGCAGAAACAAAATGAGAATTGTCACTTCTATTCAGCATTTAATGCTGGTTCTGCTTTTTTGGACAGGCTCCTTGGACCGAGCACACGCCCAAGAGAAAACCGTTGATGCTATTACTGTAGAAGAACCGAGAGATCGCGCGTCCCCAGATCGTAAGGCGTTACAACAAAGTACACCGCAAGAAGAAAACCCAGTACTAGATGCTGCTGATCATTTTAAGGTCGCACTGCCGATGCCAATCTCAACAGTAGGCGTACAGCTTCTCGATAAGATTAGCTGCCAACGAGTGCATACGACCTTGCAGGTCGGGCGTCTGTACGCTTTTGGTCGATTGCGTATTCTCGTCTTGAAAGCTTTTAAAAATCCGCCCGAAGAATACCCAGAGGTATACGCATTCTTAGAGGTATGGGAAATACCGCTTTCTCATATAGATTTTGGGCCCAAGAAAGGAGCGCATCAAGAACACACACCACCCAAAGAAACGGGCACAGAAGAAACAGAGGAAATGCTGGTTTTTTCAGGATGGATGTTTGCCTCTTCGCCTGCTATTGCCCCTCTTGAGCATCCTGTTTACGACGTCCGTCTTGCACAAAACGCAATCAGGAAACGCACAAGAAAACTTGTACCTGAGAGACAAACATCCGACATAGCGCCCAAGAGAGGGGGTTAGGAACGTATCTTTCCTTTTGTCGTTTTACAGATGCGCTTTCCACCAGCAGGTTTTGTTATTCTCAACGTCTGCACGACTTCTATCAGTCGATCTGCCAGTCGATAGACGGCAGCCTCTGTCGTCCCTCGTCCAAAGCTTATACGCAAAACAGTGGGTGGCATGATGTTGTCTGGGTCCAAAGCGGCGAGCACATGCGAAAAATGCGCTTCTGAAGAACATGCCGACCCAGTCGATAACGCAAAATCAGGTAAAGACATCAGCAAATCGCTGCTATCAACACCGTCAATACTTATATTCACATTATTAGGTAAGCGTTGATTAGGACAGCCATTCAACCTCCATCCTTTCAACCTTTGAAGTCTTTGCAAAAAAATCCCTTGCAAGAAAGCTAACCGACGCGCCTCTTGCGGACGCATTTCTTCCGCTATTTCTAGTGCCTTCGCCAGCCCAATGCACAACGGCACTGGCACTGTTCCCGCGCGCAAGCCTTTTTCTTGAAGTCCGCCGTAAAGAAGTGGTCTGATCTTTACATGAGAGGCTACATACAACGCTCCAATGCCTTTTGGCCCATAAATTTTATGTCCCGAGAAACTGATTAAATCCGCTCCTAGCGAAGAAACAGAAACAGGAATATTCCCAATCGCTTGAGTGGCATCTGTATGCAGTAACACACCATGTTTATGACAAATCTCGGCAACACACGCGATGGGAAGGATAACTCCTATCTCATTATTCGCCACCATGATAGACACCAACATCGTCTCTGGGCGTATAGATTGCTTCAGAAGATCCAAAGAAAGGCTGCCGTCCTGATTAACAGGTAAAATTGTAAGAACATACCCCCGCCGCACAAGAGATTTGCAGGTTTCAAGAACACTTTTATGCTCTGTTGCACAAACAATGAGATGCTTCTTGTTTTGTGGCGCTGCATGCATAACCCCACAAATGGCGAGTACGTTTGCTTCCGTTGCTCCTGATGTGAAAATCCATTCTGTAGTTTTCCCTCCCAAAATCCGCGCAATTTTCTGCCGTGCCTCGGATACCGCGAAAGCAGCGCGTTCTCCAAAAGCATGAGAGGCGTGGGGATTTCCGAATTCCGTCGTCCAGTACGGCATCATCGCCTTGACAACCCTCGGATCACAAGGCGTTGTGCTTTGATAGTCAAAGTAATCCTGAGCTCCTGCAGAACAGTAAAAACAAAACGAAGAGCACAAGAGTAACGCTTTAATTAGGTGCATGTTCAGAACAGTCCTTTCTAATCAGGCATTCCGGCGCTTCGACAATCTTCGGCAACACCGAGATTTCCGCTATTTCCGGGAGATCTTTTATACCAGCAGTACCCGCCAAGTCTTTAAATCGTCTGGCACTGACAAGAACTCGACGTTCTAAGGTCGATACACTCTGGTTGTACGCTTCCGTCGCCCCTGCTAACGCACGCCCCAAGCGCAACATATGCTCGCCCACGTCTCCTAAACGCTTATACAGCTCCCGTCCTAGATCGGCAATATAACGCGCGTTTTCTGCGAGCGATTCCTGACGCCATCCTGCGGCTACGCCATGCAAAAGCGCGAGGAGCGTCGTGGGGGTCGCCAAAATCACCCGCTCACGCATACCTATTTCGATAAGATCTGGGATACACTCTAACGCTGCAGAAAAAAACGGTTCGCCAGGTAAGAACAACACAACGAAGTCGGGGCTTGGTTGCAGGTATTGCCAATATTTTTTAGAAGCTAATGCAGCAATATGTTGGCGGACGTGTCGCGCATGCTCTTTTAAAAAAACCTTCCGCTGTTCTTCTTGAGGCGTCTCTAACGCTGCTAAGTAAGACGCTAACGGCGCTTTCGCGTCAACGGCAATACGTCGATTTCCGGGCAGATGCACAATCATATCAGGACGCAGAACAGTTTCTTCCTCGCCGTCGATCACTACCTGCTCTTCAAAGTCGCAATGCGGTATCATGCCAGAGAGCTCAACAACACGTTTTAACTGCATCTCTCCCCAACGGCCACGCACGTTAGGCGTCTTTAGGGCACTCACCAATCGTGTTGTTTCAGTCTTCAACGAACACTGCGTTAACGCTAAATCTGACAGTTGTTGCTTCAGCCCTTCATAGGCGCCAACTCTGGCCTTTTCTAGTGCCTGAACGTGGCCTGCGACGGTCTCTAAAGCGGTTTTAATCGGTGCGACAAGAGCCTCTATAGTCTTTTCTCGTGTTGTAAGATCATTTTTAGCCCCCTCTTGGAAACGGCTCAACACTTCCTGAGCCAGTGTCAAAAAGGACTGGGCATTCGAAGACAATGCATCTGCGCTTAATGCCTTAAACACCTGCTGAAAACGCGTCTCCGTTTCGGTAAGAAGCTGCATCCTTTCCGTTGTCTTTTGACGCTCTTCTTTTAACTCGACCTGAGTCACTATTAAACGACTACGCTCCTCAGCCAAAGCCACTTCCAGCGCTCGCACTTGTTCCTGTTCTTGTTGATTATACGCGCAACGCTCTTCTAAACGGACGTTTTCAAGCGCTAAAAGGGCGCGAGCACGCCCTACACGCCACAGTTGAACACTCAAAGCACAACAGGCAATTCCCAATCCCCAAGATACAATGGATCCCATAGCGTCTAACACCGAAAGGAGTCTGCAAGCACGTGGGCCTCTTCTTGAGTGATGGGGCCAACCGTCGCCAGCGCGAGAGCCTTACCGCGGAAAAGACGCTCTGTAAACTGTGCGATTTGCGTTTTTGTGATCGCTTCAACTTTGGCAATCATCTCTTCTCGCGAGATCGGACGACCATAAACCAGCATATGACTCGCATTTTGCTCGCACATGGCAGACGTGCTCTCAGCCGCCATCATAAGAGAGGATTTAAATTGCGCTAATGCGCGTCGCATTTCTTCGTCGGTAACACCATCGGCCATTTTTAAACACTCGTCGCGCACGACTTGGACTAGCTCTGTACATTTCTCGGCACTTGTTCCCGCATAAATCCCCATAAGACCAGAATCTTTGTACGCCGTTCCAAAGCCGTACACCGAGTACACAAGCCCGCGCTTTTCACGTACTTCTTGGAATAGCCGCGAAGACATACCGCGGCCCAAAATAGCGTTAAAAAGGGCTGCAACGTAGTACTCTGGATCCTCGAAAGACACGCTTTCAACTCCCAAAATGATATGCACTTGCTCAAGAGGTCGCGTATCCGCAAAAATACCGCCTGTATAGCGTGCTGAGACGGACGTATGACCAGAAGCGGAAGCTGCAACCTCTCCAAAAGCTTGCGATGCTGCCTGAACCAGCGCCTCGTGATCTACGTTACCCGCAGCAGAAAAAACGAGATGTGGTCCGCGATATAAATGATTACGATATGCACGCAGATCTTCAGCAGAAAGAGAAGAAACGATGTTTTGTGGTCCCAGGATAGATCGCCCCATCGGTTGATCTGGATATGCCACGTTTTGAAAATGGTCAAAAACGATATCGTCTGGATCATCTTGCGCCCGCCCAATTTCTTGCAAAATGACTCTGCGTTCGCGCTCCAGCTCCTCTTTGCAAAAAGTAGGATTGATCAAAATATCTGCAATAATAGCGATTCCGACCTTCCAGTCCTCTTTTAAGAGACGTGCGTAGTAAGCAGTTTCTTCGCGCGCTGTGTAGGCGTTAAGATATCCTCCGACACGTTCAATTTCTTCTGCAATTTGCTTAGCAGTTCGGGTGGTTGTCCCTTTGAATGCCATATGCTCTAGAAAATGTGAAATGCCGTTGTTTTTCTCTATTTCACATCTACCGCCTGCCGCCACCCATGCTCCCAAAGAAATTGTTCCACTTTGAGGAATATGTTCGCTGACGACGCGCACCCCATTTGACAAAGCCGAAACTTGCACCACGCGCATGATTTTCCTTCAGTCAAGAGCCCTAACGAAAGGGAAGATACTCCTTTTCCACGAGAATATCTATTGCAATGCCCCCACTACAAAATGCGCACAGTTTTTGATAGACTGTTTCTGCTCGGTTTGAGAGTGGGCGGTTGCTGCTATTAAAAGAAGAGGAAAGTCCGGGCTCCACGAGGAGAGGATGTCAGTTAACGACTGGCGAGAAATCTCAGGGAAAGTGCCGCAGAAAAAATACCGCCAACATGTCTGTTGGTAAGGGTGAAATGGCGAGGCAAAAGCTCACCGTGCTTTTGGCAACGAAAGCAGCAGGGCAAACCCCATCCGGAGCAAGATCGAATAGGAGCATTTAGGCGTATGCCTCTGCGGCTCTTCGCGCAGAAAATGCTCGGGTTGATCGCTTGAGGCCTATAGTGATGTAGGTCCTAGAGGAATAACCGCCGCTGCGTCAGCAGTACAGAACCCGGCTTACAGCTCTCGACCGAGCTTTTTGGTGTGATATCTTTAACTGAGAATGGTGCCACAGGCCCGTGTCGTCTGAGAGCTTCGACAACAATGGCGGTGTCACTAAGGATGGTCTCTTGTGTGCTCCGTTCTCCAGCGCTTTTATCGATCAAGGTCGAACAGAAAGTGTTCGTTTATCGCTTCAGCAGATGCTGTCGCCGGCAACGCACAAATAATATCAAAGAACTCATTCAGCAAAATGTCTTGCTTATTTCGACTCATCTCTTTTGCGTATATACCCAAGAAAGACCTTCGATGGCACATATAAGATCGGTAGAAGAAACTGTCGGACCAGTCCAGAAACGCAAATGCGGCGCGGATTTTCTATGCCCCAAAACGTCTAGGGCAAAACGCTCTTTCGCCAGAGAATCAGTAATTCTTGCAAGGTATTGCCATTGACCCTCAGCGGATCGTTCTGTAAAAGCGTCACATGTTGGAACTAACCCAACGGGGGTCATCGCACGGACGGCTGGATCCGAAACAAAATACGTAAAGTCCGATTGGCGCTCTAACCATTCCTCCATATAACGGTAATTTGCTTGCGTGTGCCGTCGCAGCGCTTGCACACCACCAATCTGATCTACCCAAGTAAGAATGTTCAAAAAATCTTCAACCACAAGCAAAGAAATCGTGTTAATCACCTGTACGTGAAAAACATCCTCTAATATTGCTCCCTCTTGCTTTAATCGCATGAGACGAGGAATGGGCCACACAGGAGTATATTGCGCTAAGCGTTCCATAGCACGTGGACTCAGTACAAGAAAACCAAAACTGGCTTCTCCTCCCAAAACTTTCTGGCAAGAAAAAGTCGTTACATCTAGTTTTTCCCATGGAAGATCAACCAAAAACGCCGCCGAGGCTGCATCACAGAACGTAAGGCCCGCGCGATCCTTTGCAATCCAGTCTGCGTGTGGTACGCAAACACACGTCGTTGTTCCCGT
>JAISRK010000088.1 GCA_031273665.1 Holosporales bacterium | reverse complement strand
CTTTGCCGACAACAACTACATCGGTATAGGGTTTTAAAGATAAAGCGATAACCGCGTCCAGCGACCCTACCGGAATACAAATCACCACTGAAAGCAACGCTCTAAACCAAATCGGCTTCACAAACGGCCACATTCGCGTGTAATTGAGAACGAATTGATTGCGAGACAGTGTTGCTTTTATGCTCACCTTTCTATCCTTAAAATCTGTCTGCCGAAGAGTTCAATGCTGGCGCGTTTTGAGTTTATTCGAATAGAAATCAACTTTCGTCTAAGATTTTTAATACGTCTCGCGATAAATTGACGCTGAAAGCTTTTCAACGCCTTTTCAGGCGTGTGAACCAATTTCATAATGCGCGTTCTATCAAAATACCCGATAGCACTATCATCCAGCTCTCCATTGTCGTAATAAGTTTTAAACTCTTGTGCAAAACGCGCGGAAAAGTCTTGTCGATACTTTGGTGCGATACGTTTTAAGTTCCATAAAAAATCCTTGTATTGTATGTAAATTTTTATTCCATTATATACCTCTTTCAGATTTGGATGATGCGCTAAAAAGTCGTCAATTTCCGCATATTCCTTCAATATAAACTCTCCACCATCTGGTCTCAGAATCGAGCTGTGTGGGTTGTCCTGACGGTAATACACGTATGCATTTCTCGTGATATAAATGGATGGTGCCAGCACAATGGTTTTAAATCGAAACGAGACATCTTGGAAACTCGCCCCCGGTGTTTCTAAAAAGCGGATATGATGTTCCTCTAAAAAACTTTTTTGGTACAAACATGACCAAATAGCGGCGGGCGATTTAAGTAAGTTTTTCTTATCTGCAACGCTTGATATTCTGCCGGGATTTACGCGGGAAATAATGTAAGCACCCTTCACTATTTTGTTGTGAGTGGGTGTATATTCATACCAGTCTGATTTCGCAAGAACGCAGTCTTGCTCGATGATCATTTCATATAATTCAGCAAACATATGAGGATCGGCGAAATCGTCGCTCTCTATAATCCCCACGTAAGGCGCTGTTGTTGCCTCGATGCCGACGTTGCAGGTATGCCCGTACCCTGCGTTTTTCTTGTCAATCACCGTGATGCGCGGGTCCTTTGCTGCATACTGTTGAACGATTTTCAGCGAACCGTCGGTTGAACCGTCGTTCACACAAATGATTTCGATGTCTTGCAAGGTCTGAGCCACCAAACTGTCCAGACACTCTGGCAGATACTTTTCTACGTTGTAAATCGGCACAACGATTGACACTTTAGGCATTGATACTCCCACTCTGTAACAACTTTTCCCATGCATAGGCGGTGCTGATCGTATCGATCAAACTCTTTCTCGGCGACCAGCCCAACACGGTTTTTGCTTTGGAGTTGTCCGCAACAAGACTGGCTGGATCTCCTGCCCTACGTGACCCGGTTTTAACGGGAATGTGTTTTTGCGTAATTCTTTCGCATGCGGCGTAAATTTCTTTTACACTGTGCCCCTGATTGGTTCCAAGATTAAAGCAATCTGTTTGTCCGCCGTTGACTAAATATTCTAAGCCCAATACATGCGCGGCGGCCAAGTCTTCCACATCGACATAATCTCGCACGCAGGTACCATCTTTGGTGTCGTAGTCCTCTCCATAAACCTCAAATGTCGTGCCACCACCGAAAGTGCTTTTGAGAATATTAGGAATTAAGTGTGTTTCCGGCTCATGCCACTCCCCGGTTCTGGCATGTGCATCAGCGCCTGCTGCGTTGAAATACCTAAAGCGCACGCTTTTTAAGCCATACGCTCTGTCGTAATCATCTAAAATATTTTCAGTCATCAATTTGCTTCTGCCGTACGGATTAATCGGATTCTGCGGGTGGTTTTCATCAACACGTGCATGTTGAGGTTCTCCATACATCGCCGCCGTCGACGAAAAGATGAGCTTATGACTGTTATGCTTTATCATAGCATTGAGTAGATTCAATGTTCCGTAAACATTGTTGTAATAGTATTTCTGCGGGTTAATGACGCTTTCTCCGACTTCAATATGTGCCGCACAATGAATAACCGCGTCAATTTTGTAGCGTTCAAAAACGCCATCAATACCAGCCAAATTTTTTAAATCGTCTTGTATAAATTTTACCTTTAAGGTGTTGACGATTTCGAGATGACCTTTCTCAAGGTTATCAAACACAACGACGTCATACCCCGAGCTTTGCAACGCTAGAACACAATGGCTGCCAATGTATCCCGCTCCGCCGGTAACGAGAATCATCTCCCCTCCTGCGCAAATACATCCAACGCTCGTGTGATCGCGTCGTCCATGTCGTAATATTTGTAATCGCCTAATCTGCCCAAAAAATGAAGGTTGTTATGTTTTTGTGCTTCGACAAGGTACGCATTGTGCAATGCCTGATTGGTTGCGACAATAGGATAGTATCTATCGTTTTTCCCTAATTCAAAATCTTCAGAATATTCTTTTGCAATGACAGTTTTATCAGATTTATCGTCCAAATAGTATTTATACTCGTGAATGCGGACGAAATCGTAGTTGCATGGATAATTAATCACCGCATTGCTCTGATAAAATGTCTTGTCGTGTGTTTCTAGCTTGAATGTTAAGCTACGATAAGGCAACGGGCCGAATTTATAGTCAAAAAACTCGTCAATGGAACCTGTGTAAAAAATTCTATCATGTTTCCTCTTGTAAGTTCTGTAATCTGTCCGCAATCGCACCCTAACATTCGGATGGTTAAGCATTCTCGCAATCATTTTGGTGTAGCCTCCCAGTGGGATGCCTTGATATTTGTCTTGAAAATATCTGTCATCGCGGCTGATATAGACCGGCACCCGCGCAGTGACGCTGCTGTCGGGGATGCACCCCCACTGTTTTGTACTGTATCCCTCAAAAACTTTTTCATAAACGTAGCGGGCGAGGAATTGTAAATCTGCATCATCTTGCATTTTAAATTCTGCAATTGGAATTTTTTGATTGTATGCATATTTGGCGAGGAGCTTTTCTTCTAGTTTTTGCGCTATGGAGTCAGGAAAAACGCTTTTCAGAGTGTTCATGTTAAAAGGGATTGTTGTTTCAATGCCGTCGATAAGAGCCGTTACTTTGTGCCGGTACGTATTCAAATCTGCAAATGGCTTGAGGAAATTCCAAACTCTCTCATTATCTGTATGAAAAATATGCGAGCCGTATTTGTGAATACAGATGTTGTTTTCGTCGATGTAATCATAACAATGCCCTGCAATGTGGTCTTTTTTGTCGATCACAAGCACTTTTTGACCTGCTTGAGCTAACAATCGCGCCAGTGTCGCTCCTGTAATACCTGCGCCGACAATCAAATTTTCTGTCATGAGGATTCAACCATCGCTTTCTGAAGTCACGATAAGCAGCACCACGAAAGCGCTGCACGCAGCGTAATAAGGGGGGTGTGAAGTGCCATGTTTTTTCCTCTCACGATACTATAACAAACATACACACGATGCCACCCTTTGATATCCTTAGTGGGCGGTTGTGTCAAAAAGATCGTTCACTTAACAGGAGATATATTCAAGAATTGTCTGGTGGGTGATGACGGGTTCGAACCGCCGACCCTCTCGGTGTAAACGAGATGCTCTACCGCTGAGCTAATCACCCTATACTGGCCGCGGATTGCCCGACAGTCTCCTACGTCCGATCCAACAATGCTTTGAGTAACGTGTTGACCGTCTGCGGATTGGCTTTGCCTTTCGTGGCCTTCATCACTTGCCCAACAAAATACCCAAAAAGCTTGTCTTTTCCTGCTTTGTAGGCGGCTACGTGCTCTGCTTCTTGGCCTAATACCTCTGCAATGATCTGTTCGATGGTGCTGGTGTTGGTGATTTGCTGTAAATGATGGCGCGTGACGATTTCTTCTGCAGAGCCGTCTTCTTCTGTCATTAACGCAAATACATCTTTAGCGATCTTGCCAGAAATCGTATTCGATAAAATAAGGCGTACTAAATTGGCCAGACGCGCCGGCGTAAGGGGTGTTGTGTCTATAGGGATATTCGTACGATTCAGGTACGCAAAGAAATCCCCTAGAAACCAATTTGCAAGGATCTTAGCTCCTTGAGAAGAAGAGACATTGTGCTGACACAATTCTGTTAACGCCACTTCGTAATAGGCGGCATACTCGGGTTCCGATACGATGAGATCAGCGTCGTAAGCCGACAGGCCCAATGTCTCCATAAATCGTCGTTTTTTATCATCAGGCAGTTCTGGAAGCGTCGTGCGCACGTGCTCGATACGGTTCTGCTCTACCCGTAGAGGCAATAAATCTGGATCGGGGAAATAGCGGTAATCTTGGGCGTCTTCTTTGTTCCGCATGGAGCGCGTTTCGCCGATATGCGCGTCAAACAAACGCGTCTCCTGAACAATGCGTTGCCCGGCTTCTAGCAAGTCGATTTGCCTACGTTCTTCAAAATTGATGGCTTGTGCCACAAAGCGTATGGAATTGACGTTTTTAATCTCTGCCCGTGTGCCAAGCGGTGTATCGGGGCGATGGACAGAGATATTCACGTCTGCGCGTAAACTGCCTTCTTCCATGTTGCCATCGCATGTGCCTAAGTAACGCAACAAGGTACGAAGCTTTTTGAGAAACGCAACAGCCTCTGCGCTGCTACGCATATCTGGTTTCGTTACGATTTCCATCAGGGCTATGCCCGCACGATTGAGGTCGATATACGTCTCTTGGGGACTGAGGTCGTGTACGCTTTTCCCAGCATCCTGCTCAAGATGCACTCTCTCAATGCCAACACGTCTCGTAGTGCCGGGGATTGGCTCTATTTCAAGCCATCCCTCGCCGACGATGGGACGCTGGTATTGAGAAATTTGGTATCCTGCCGGAAGATCAGGGTAAAAGTAGTTTTTGCGTTCAAAAATCGAAAGCGGATTGATCTGCGCGTGCAAGCCAAGGCCTGTTTTGATAGCCTGATCGACACAAACACTATTGAGAACAGGAAGCATGCCCGGGAAGGCAGCATCAACAAATGACACTTGAGTATTGGGAGCAGCGCCAAAAGCCGTTGCTGCCGCAGAGAACAGTTTTGATTTCGATGTGACTTGGGCGTGAACTTCTAGTCCGATGACGATTTCCCAATGGTGCGGATCAGCAATGGTCATCATCCTTCCTTCCAATAAGGGAAACAGGCACAGGATTCGATGACGGTTGCCGTGCGGAATAACAGATCTTCCCGAAAATGCGGTGCGATGAGTTGTAGTCCCAAAGGTGTTTGTTCCTTGGTCAAGCCTGCAGGGACAGAAATCGCTGGCAATCCCGCTAAATTCACTGTTACCGTCAGAACATCGTTCAGATACATGGTGATTGGATCTTTCGGTTCTTCATCTAGGGCGAAAGCGCCAGTAGGGGCCGTAGGGGTCAAAAGCACATCAACGCTTTTAAAGGCATCGAGAAACTCTTGCCGAATCAGTTCTTGGACTTTGCGTGCTTTGACATAATAAGCCTCGAAATACCCTGCGGATAAGACGTATGTTCCAATCAAAATGCGTCGTTTTACTTCTGGGCCAAACCCTTCTGCGCGGGATTTTTCATATAACTCCCATAGATCATTGGTCGTGACGCGGTGTGCAAAACGAACTCCGTCATAACGAGAGAGATTTGACGAAGCTTCAGCGGGGTTAATGATGTAATATGCTGGCAGCGCGTAGGAAGTTGAGGGGAGGGAGACCGGCACAATTTCCGCTCCTGCGTCTTGCAACCATTGAGTCCCTGTATGCCACAATTCGCGCAGTTCTGTCGCCATGCCATCGATCTGGTATTCTTGTGGGATGCCAATGCGCAATCCTTTGATGGAGGCTCCGATTTCAGCCTCAAAGTGGGGGACCTCGATATTAGCAGAGGTCGAGTCCTGCGGATCATTTCCGCTGATGATTTCTAGGAGTATGGCCGCATCGCGCACGGTTTTTGTCATAGGGCCCGCTTGATCGAGGGAGGAGGCCAACGCGATGACCCCAAAGCGCGAACACCGGCCATATGTTGGCTTGATACCGGTAATACCGCAAAATGCGGCAGGTTGGCGAATAGAGCCTCCTGTGTCTGTGCCCAGCGCTCCGGCACACAAATGCGCGGCAACTGCCGCGGCAGAGCCTCCTGATGATCCTCCAGGCGTCAAGGGTTTGTCGTCATTTGCACGTTTCCATGGGTTAACCACGCGTCCAAACGCGCTGGTCGTATTGGAGGATCCCATAGCAAACTCGTCCATGTTCGTTTTTCCTAAGAAAATAGCCCCCGAGTCGCGTAATTTCTGCGTGATGGTGGATTCATAAGGAGGCACAAAGGTCTTCAACATGTTAGAGCCTGCGGTTGTCCGAATATTGCGCGTACAGAAGACGTCTTTGATAGCAAGAGGGATGCCCTCTAGCGTACGTGCGTGGCCTTTGGCCAATCGGGCATCTGCATCGTCAGCAGCAACCTGTAGCGCCGCATCTGGACATGCCGTAATAAAGGCATTTAGGGAATGATGAGTGATATGACGCGTCTGGAATGCCTGCATAATCTCACGCGCCGAAAATGTACGCTGACATAATCCCTGCCGAAGTGCTGCAAGGGATTGATACGCAAGCTCTGTCATTTACTCGACCACCTTTGGAACTGCGAACATTCCGAATGCAGCGGCAGGGGCGTTTGCGAGGAGATCTTCTGGCGTGTTGGTCAGGCGCACTTCATCTGGGCGTTGAGGAGTGTACTGGTCTGTTGTCACTGTTAGAGAGCTGAGAACGGGGTCAAGGCGATTAAGTTGTTCCACAAACGCGAGAATGCCGGATATCTCTTGCGCAATTGTCTCAAGCTCGTGGGGGCCAACGCTGATCCGGGCGAGCTTAGCGATCTTTTTGACGTCTTCATGGGTGAGCATGCGCATGATACCTTTCTCATACACCAGGATTTGGCGGGAGTGACGGGACTCGAACCCGCGA
>JAISRK010000087.1 GCA_031273665.1 Holosporales bacterium | reverse complement strand
TTCTCCTTTTTCCAAAGGTCCTTTATTATCAATAGGAGCACCCATAGCGTCCACAACACGTCCGATCCAATGAATAGTCGGGAAAATACATTGCATTTCCTCTTTGAAGACAACGCGTTGACCAACTCCAAGCCCTTCATAGCTGCCAAATACCATCATCAACGCGTGTCCGTTATTAAATCCAATGACCTCAGCGCGTCTTTCTGGCTTTGCTAAAATAATCGCTTGTCGTCCGATTGTTTGAATGCAGAGAGGCGCTAGCACCTCAACAAGAAGTCCTGTAATACTTGTAACGTGTCCGAAATACTGAACGGCAGAGAGCTCAGAAATCTGTTGCGTAATATAAGGAACGGCACTTGAATTTCTTTTCATTTCTTTCTTCTTAAAATGATAAACTTTACGAAAGGTTAAGAAAGGTATACAGAAACCTCTATAAGGTTTTTTAGAAAAAAGAACAGCCTTTTAACTAAAACTTAATGGAATAAAGAAAAGATGGGGAACCAAGCAAATCTATCGATAAGGAAGGCATATGCGTGTATTAGTTATTGAAGATGACTCCCCGACTGCCAGGGGTATTGAGTTTACATTAAGAAGCAGCGGTTTCGTTGCCGACGTAACCGATTTGGGACAGGATGGTTTCGAGATCGGCCGCCTTTATGATTACGATATTATTCTGTTGGACCTACTGTTACCGGATTTAAACGGATACGAAGTGATACGACGGTTGCGCGCCTGCAACACACGCACACCCATTCTTGTGATTTCTGGCATACTGGGCGCCAGAGATCGCGTTAAGTGCTTGGATATGGGCGCAGACGACTATTTAACAAAGCCTTTTGATAAAAAAGAACTAATGGCGCGTATTCAAGCCGTGGTGCGCAGGTCGAAAGGACATTCTCAGTCTGTTGTTCGCACGGGCCGCTTGACGGTCAATCTGCAGGCGCATACGGCGACAGTGGACGACACTATATCTGTGCGTCTCACGAGCAAAGAGTACGCCATATTAGAGCTTCTTTGCTTGCGCAAAGGAACAACACTGACGAAAGACGTTTTCCTCAATCACCTGTATGGAGGACTGGACGAACCGGAACTTAAGATTATCGACGTTTTTATTTGTAAGTTACGGCATAAATTAGCTGCAGCATTAGACGGCGAAAATTATATAGAAACCGTTTGGGGCCGAGGATATGTCTTACGTGATCCCAAAGAGGATACATCACCCGTTGCAAAAGAGATTGTGATAGGCAACAAAGAGGGATCTGCGGATAAAAATAGTCCAAGCGAGACCTCTATCTCTAGCAAATGGCAGTCCGAAAAACTGGCACCATCTTCTCCAAACTACGTGAAAGACGCGATGTAAAAGGTCTTTTTGGAGTGCAATTGCGCACATTTTGCGATCAGAGACTGCATACGGGTGTCGTGCCCCGAGTCGCACGTCAACGATTTGATAGCCTAGAGAAGTAGTTAATGGTCCCACATTAGAAAAGCAGCCCGCCTAATCCTCCTTTAGGACAATAAAGACTGTGCTAATGGTGTGAAAATGACAGAGTCGTTTCATAAAACCAGGAAGACCAACGCTCTCTTTCTTTCAGATGGGCAATATTGATTTAACCAAAAAACGTTCAGTGTCTCACGACGAAAAAAGGCATCAGCGCTCAACATTTTTCAGATGAGCTTACCCTTCACAATCGCCCACTTCCTATAAGAAAGATCCTTACAACGATGCCTAGAACATCTCAATTATCATTGAGGGTTCGCCCGTTACATTAACTATAAATTAACAATCTGACATGTTTATATTGCATGATTGGAGAGCAGTGAGGAACACTATAAAAATAATATTATTACTTTGCCTTCTGTGGGATAAAGGTGGAATGACAATGGAGGCGCCCTCATTCTCCAAATGACGTTGAATGAGAAAACCTCTCCCTTTAACAGGAGTATATCCCGTCACATTGCTTTCCGAGACGATTCAAGAAACCATTTTACCATGCAGATTTCAGAAATCCTCCGCTAATGCTAAATGTCCCGTTTTTAGTTGACCCACGAATTTATGCGCTCTGTGACAAAACTGCCCTGAGAAAGGGCGCAATCGCTGCAGCGTAACTCTTGTGTCCCTATTTCCTTGGTTATAAGCTGACACCGACGCCTTACGAGAGAGGAGGCTTATATTGCATCACCCGCATCTCAGACAGCCTTCGAGTTTGTCCTGCCATGTTGCAGGCGTAAACGCTTTTCCAATTCTTGAAAAAGATGAAGAGTATGTTCTCGCAAAACAGTGGAAGGAAGATGGGAACCCCCAAGCCGTCGACAAAATTGTAAAAAGTCATTTGCGTCTTGTTCTAAAAATCGCCCATGGGTACCGTGGATATGGACTGCCGATTGAAGACCTGATTGCGGAAGGCGCCGTTGGGGTCATGCAAGCGGTCCGTAATTTCGACCCAGAACGCGGGTTTCGTTTTTCGACATACGCGCGCTGGTGGATAAAGGCCAGCATGCAGGAATACATCGTGCGATCTTGGTCTCTCGTAAAGATAGGCACCCAGAAAACACAGAGAAAGCTCTTTTTTGGCTTGAATCGATTGAAATCTGCACTGGGAATCGCGGATAAACACAGCTTATCGTCAGAGGACGTCCGTCAAATTTCAGAAAAAATGGAAGTTCCTACAGAACATGTCCTGGATATGGAACAGCGTCTTGCTGGTAGAGATTTTTCTCTCAACACCCCCCTTTCTTCAGAACAAAAAGGGAACGAATGGCAAGAATTGGTGGAGGATACTGCTGACAATCAAGAAGAAACAGTCCTGCACCAACAAGAATTACGTTACCGGCAAGATCTTCTCATCCGCGCCATCAAACACTTAACTCCTCGAGAGTATAACGTCCTTTCGCTGCGTCGATTGTCAGAAACGCCGCATACATTGGAAGATATCGCTCAACAGATCGGCCTGTCGCGTGAGCGTGTTCGACAAGTAGAACATGCTGCTTTTATAAAATTGCAGAGAATCATCAGGAAATTGAGTAAAAACAATTCGAGAACGTTAGAGCTTTGCCTGATCGGAGTTTCTCTGCCGAATATCTGGACAGCTGTTGAGAATTCTTAAACTATACACACATCTCTTCCCATGACTTACCGCATTGTTCCTATTCGACGCGCTTCTGCGCAACAACTGGCGGAGATTCATCAGCAATGTTTATCTCCAGGGTGGCATGCCATCGATTTCACCACTTTATGCAATGACCCGGCTTATGACGGATTCGCTATTGAAGAAAATCAACTTAAAATTGTGGGATTTATTGATTTACATGTTGTGGTTGATGAAGCAGAAGTTTATGCTCTATGTATAATGCCGGGACACCGGGG
The DNA here is from genome assembly GCA_031273665.1 of Holosporales bacterium. Lineage (GTDB taxonomy): Bacteria > Pseudomonadota > Alphaproteobacteria > UBA3830 > JAIRMZ01 > JAITIJ01. The sequence continues at coordinate 3,445 of JAISRK010000087.1, read as the reverse complement.
AAAAGGACTAGGACGAAGGTTGTTGGTAGAGCTTTTTAAAGAAGCGCATAAACGAGGCATTCGGAAGATTTTTCTGGAGGTTTCTGAAAGGAACGCCTCTGGAAAGTACCTATATGGAGCGTTTGGATTTAAGGAAGTGGGTCGACGGTGCGGGTACTATCCGATGGTCGATCAGGGAACGACGGCTATCGTGCTTTGTGCACATCCTTGGGAGAGTGGGCAAGGAAATGGAGGGAAAAGATGATGTATGAAGAATTTGGGACGACAACAAAACAGCCTCAGCGAAATACGCCTGTAGATAATTTCGATCTACTATCGCTGACTGCTTATATCGCCGCCGGGCACTTGTCTGCGAATACTGTTGACATTCAAGATATCGCCGGGGTTATCCATCGTGTCTATGCGACTTTAAGCACTATTATGACGAACGTCCGTATACCTGCCGCCACGGGACCTGCTGTTCCAGTGCAAGAATCTATTCAGCCGGATTATATCGTTTGCCTGGAAGACGGCAAAAAGCTAAAAATGCTCAAGCGCTATTTGCGCACGGCCTATAATATGACACCAGCACAGTATCGCAGCCGTTGGGGTCTCTCGAGCAGCTACCCTATGGTAGCACCGAATTATGCAATTAAACGGAGTCAGTTAGCAAAAAGCATTGGGCTTGGCATACGACCACATGTCTTGCAAAAAGGGCACGACATAAGAACGCCATGAACAGATAAAAAGCGGCCTATCGATCCTACGGCGGTTCATTGTTTTTCTTTGAAAACACCTGAAAGAGTTCGTGCCACGCGTTCAAAAGAGCGGCTGCGCTGTCTTGCGTGCACGCGGCTGTGTTACAGGCACTCTTGTCTTCCTCAACGCGAGCTTCCCGCTATTCCATGTGTGAAATTACCCTAACGTCTCTTTCAACCGTTGTTGCATGCCCCACACGTAATCATCATAGGTTCCGGGATAGGGCAATACGGTTTGATCCCCCTCTAAGGCAAAGATTTTCGTTGCGACATTGCGCACAAAAGACCGATCGTGACTCACGAAAATAATCGTTCCCCTATAGCTTTGTAACGCCTGAGATAGCGCTTCTGTCGTCGCAAAATCAAGGTGGTTCGTCGGCTCATCTAACGCCAAACAATTGGATTTTTCGAGCAAAACGCAGCCCAAGGCCACGCGCGCACGCTCCCCACCAGAAAGAAGGCGTATCGTTTTCGCCGTATCGTCTTTTGTAAAAAGCAGAGCACCAGCCAAGTCGCGCGCGTCTTGCTCGGTCACTGACGGATCCTTCGCCTGATAGAGAGCCTCTAGGACAGTATGGTGGGTTTGCAGACGTTCGGTCACATGCTGCGCGAAGTAAGAAAACTGAACGTTATGCCCTATCGTCCGCTCTCCTGCGAGTAAAGGCAATTCACCGACTAGTGTTTTAAGAAGCGTCGTTTTACCGCGGCCATTGGCTCCCGTAATCGCCACTCGGTCACCACGTTCTATCGTCACATGCGCCTGTTTGAGAATTGGCACTGAAGAGCTATACCCTACCACCCCTTTTTCAAGACGCACCACAGTCCGTCCGCAAGACGTCGGCGATAGCAAACGAATCCGTGCCGTTACTGGTAGCGGCTTGATGTCAATGACCTCCATCTTTCTCAATTCTTTTAGTCGCGATTGGGCTTGTCGTGCCTTGGTGGCTTTTGCACCAAAACGCGCGACAAAGTGCAAGATCTGTTCACGGCGTTCTTGCAGGCTCCGCGCACGTGCTTCTAGTTGTGTTTGAAGTAACCGCTTCTGCTCAAAATAATCTTCTAAGCTGCCATTGAACTTTGTGGCTTCAGCATTTTCTATTTCTAGTATGTGGTCGGTTGTGCGCCGCAAAAATTCTCGATCATGTGAAATCAGCAAAAATGCGCCCGTAAACTCTTGTAAGAAATGTTCCAAAAAGAGGGTCGTGTCGAGGTCGAGATAGTTACTTGGCTCGTCCAGAAGCAGTAGAGAAGCGCGTTGTAGGGCCAATGCAAGCAGTTTACACCGCATTTGGTACCCTCCGCTTAAACGGGTAACAGGCATGGCTAATTGCTCCTCACTGAGCCCAAACTTGTGAGCCAGCACATCGACTTCCCAAGCCTCTACCTGCGCCAGACGCGCAACGTAGGCAACAACCGTCTCGTCTGCGTTAAAATCATCGTGTTGTGCCAAATACGCGATATGTAGAGCCCGGGAACGCGTGATTGTCCCTTCATCCGCCTCCTGACGACCGATAAGGATATCAAAAAGAGTGGTTTTACCCGCGCCATTGTTGCCGATGACGCCGACATGTTCTCCTTCGTTAATAGTAAAATCCACACCGTTAAAAAGAACGCGCGCACCAAAGCTTTTGCGTACATCTTTTAACTGCAGAAGAGCCGCTGCCATTCTCAATACCTTGAAAAAACTATCGCAGAGTATCAGAGGCTCTCGGCCATATCTAGTCCAGGAGGGGTCTTAAAGAAAGGGTAGACTTTTGCGCACGTTTCCTTTATACGTCCTGTGATTGGGAAGGCCCACAGACACGGTAGCAAGGAAAGCACGATGAACGCGGTCCAGCAATTTGAGCAACGCAAGATTGAGCAGCTAGTGCAAGGAAAAAGTATTCCGGCATTTGCTCCGGGAGACACTGTGCGTGTCCTTGTCACGCTAAAAGAAAGAGACAGAGAGCATGCGCAGCCCTTTCAAGGGGTCTGTATAGCACGCAAAAATCGGGGTATAGGGTCTTCTTTCACGGTGCGAAAACTTTCTTTTGGAGAAGGCGTAGAGCGCGTCTTTCCTCTGTACTCCCCGAATATTTCCATAGAAATAGTGCGTCGTGGCGTTGTACGCCGCGCAAAACTCTATTATTTGCGACCTTTACGCGGTAAAGCAGCACGTATTGTTGAGAAAGTCGCCCATCAAATGGCCGAATAGGGCTTTTTCAGTAATAAAGATTGCGTTCTGATCCCATCTCCTAAGGGTGGCACGGTATTTGCTGCGTGTACCTACTATGCTGTGTATTCTCATTTATAGTGTTTTGCTTCTGTGCACTCCCGCCTGGAGCGCCGCCATAGTGTTCTCGCCTGCAGAGATGCAAGTGGTAGACGAGTGCCGTGCCGCTATTCGTGAGGCCGAAAACACGTATCACATTCCATCACGGCTTTTGGAGTCTATCGCTCTTATTGAGTCAGGCCGCTCTCTAGGAAGAGGAAACTCGTGCCCATGGCCATGGACAGTAACTGTTAACGGAATAGGGCATTATTTTCCTACCAAGGCAGCAGCTATTGCCGCCGTAAGAAGGTTGCAGGCACGAGGCTCTCGAAGTATCGACGTCGGATGCATGCAAATCAATTTACTCCATCATCCAAAGGCCTTTAAATCATTGCAAGAGGCTTTCGACATCTCTCAGAACGTTGCTTATGCTGCGAAATTTCTGAAAGACTTGCAG
>JAISRK010000074.1 GCA_031273665.1 Holosporales bacterium | reverse complement strand
CTCCTGCCTCCCATGGGATTGCATGGGAAATTTATACAACTCATTGACTTGGCAGAGGCGCAATTGTTACTGGGTCGTGTTGACGACGCTTGTCGCTTGTATGAGGAGGCGACAAAGCAGAAATTAGAGAGTTACGTTCCCGTCGTTAATGCGCGGCAGCAATTACTCTTTCTCCGTGATGCGGGATTTCGTGTGCCGGAAGCGGCTCTCGAAACACTTAAGCCCCCCGCTATTGTTGTTTCTACAGGATATATGATCGATGCTCCACATCTGCCTGTGGAGCTTTTCCCGCCCGAGCTTGAAGAACCGGTTAAGCAAGCTATTCATGCACAGCTGGACGAGATCAACGCTACGATAGGGTACTCCTCTGCGGCATGCGGCACGGACCTGATCTTCATTGAAGCCCTGCTCAGGCGTGGAGGAGAAGTAAACATTATTCTGCCTTTTGCGATTGAAGATTTCATTCAAACAAATGTGCGGCATGCGGGACCGCGTTGGGAAAAGCGCTTTGGGCGTGCGTTGAGGAACGCGCGTACGGTTAGTATTGCCGCCGAAGAACGCTACCTTGGCCACGATATGCTGTTTCGGTTTGCAAACACCATTATGCACGGGACTGCTGTTATGCGCGGTCAATTTTTAACCAGCGACCCCCATCTTATCGCCGTTTGGGACTCGACCATTCGGTCTATTCCCGGAGGTCCTTCCGATTTTATCGATGGATGGACAAACATAAAAACACTACACCTGATCGATCTTGTAGATCTTCGTCCGACACGCACGCTGAGCACGGAAGCAGAAGAAAAACTGGATAATATTAAAGCTCTTGCGTGTTATACTCGCCAGTACGATCCACTTGTCTCTCACGCGCCAGATCGCGTTATCAAAATGATGATGTTTTCCGATATGCATGGATATAGCAAATTGCAGGACGAACATATCCCGGCGTTCCTGGACTTCTTGCGGGAATTGCAAGTCGCTATGTCGGAAATAGATTTGCCCTTGGAATCCGTCAACACGTGGGGAGATGCCGTTTTCGCAGTAGGTGATACCGCCTCTGTTATTGCGGAATTCGGTTTACGGTACTGCGATATCGTTGAAACCCTCGGCAAAAAATATCCAGAATTTCCCTTTCCTATTCGGGCGCGTATTTCACTGCATGCCGGTCCGGTCTACGAGGCGGAAGATCCTTTTATCCAGAAAAAGAACTATTACGGGGGGCATATCAACAGAGCGGCACGCCTTGAACCAGTTACAACAGTGGGTCAGGTCTACGCCACGCAGCAGTTTGTGTCGATATTCCATACGGAGCAAAATGCCTTACGCTACGAATTCGCGCAAAAAGGACTACGCTTTCAGGAGAGATATGTGACAGAACACGTGGGTGTCGTCACACTCGCAAAAAGCTATGGGGATCAGGAAGTTTATCACCTACGTCGCAAATAAACTGTCTCAGTGGATTCTAGATTGACGGAACAATACTTTTTTCTCCTAACCGAGGGAGTAAGAGGACGAATACGCTTGGGCATCCTGTTGAAGGAACTCCGTAGGGACCTCCATCAAAAGAGGCTCAGCTGTCCATAGAAGCGCCACCTTAACGCGCTTTTTATTAACGGAAAAGATGTCTGCGTAAAAGCGCAGCTGTTCCCGATAGGCAGGAGGAAGATGTCGATAATTCGGCGGGATCTGGCGATCTGTTTTGAAATCAATGAGCCAAATGGTATCGTCTGTTGCGCAAATGCGATCGATACGGCCTACTCCTTTCCTTGGTGAAAAGAAAGAGATTTCAGAGGTTTTTGGATCCGTAAAAAAGGCGCCGTAGGTTGTTAATACCTCTATCGCTTCATTTAGAATCGCGTCTACTTCATGGGGAGCATACGCCTTAACGATCTCTTGGCCCTTTTCTCGCCAAAAAGTCGCAGGAAGTTTTGGCAATTCCTCCAGCAATTTGTGGATTGCGAGCCCTCGTGTATATCCGTCCTCTTGTTGAGGAACTGTAATCACTTCAGCAGGCGCTTCAACCTGATGAGAAAACCAGGATGGAATAGAAAGAGGAGTAACTGTGCCCTGGTCATGTTGAATGTGTTGGTCGCCTTGAGCAAAATCGCCAAGGGAGCCATGCGCAAAAGTCAGAACAGCAGATTTCCACAACGCATCGGCACGTTCTGTTAGTAAAGAGGACAGCTGGGATTTAGCGAGGTTGTACCAACTTTTGGACGCAAGAGGTTTTTGTCTTTTGATCCCCGTCATATATAGCGCATCTTGTGCGCGTGTCATGGCGACATATAAAAGCCGTTCCGATTCGCGGTCGTTCATTTCAAGGGCCCTGTGATAAAGCGTCTGTGCGGCGCCTATGCGGTGTGCCGTTTGCGAAATCAAAAATAGCAGTCCATCTTCTCTCCAAAAAAATGGGGGGACACGTTCGTACACGGAGGTTGCATCTGCTAAAATGATAAAAGGAGCTTGCAGTCCCTTCGCCCCGTGCACCGTCATAAGGCGCACGCCTGGGACAAGAGTCATGGGGCGCTTGGCAAAAGTGGAGCGCGCCTTAAACCAACGCACAAACCGTTCCAGTGACGGTGTGTGTTCTTTCGCAAAAGTCAACGTAACTTCGAGAAAGGCATCGGCGATTTCTTGTGCTTCTCTTCCAGAAATCGTATTGGTCTGTTGCAATACGCGTAGAAAAAAAACGTAGGGAGATGAGATTCTACCGTGCTCAATCAATTCCTCTAGTATAGGAACGATGGACATATCGCGAGTGCGTATAAAGCTCCACAAAGAGGTAGATGATGCATTTTTCCACACACGGCAGGTTTCAAATAGCGTTTCTTCTGTCCATCCAAAGAAGGGGCTTTTTAGGAGGCTCGCCAGCATAAGATCATCTTCTGGATATAATGCAAAACACGCAGCGGCTAACAAATCATCAACTAAGATTTCCTCATGAAGTGCTATGCGGTCCGTACTGACCACCACGAAATTTTCTTTATGTAATGCCTTGTGCAACGCGTTCATCAGCGCTCCCCGCCGCTGCATAAGAATGAGAAAATCTTCAGCGCGTGCGCAGCGTCCACGAGACGGCACAAACGTGTTGCCCTCAATGGAATGCTTGATAAACTGTGCGATGTGCACAGAGAGTTGCTCTTCCGCCGTCGATACACGATCTGTACTTTTGGGAACGGTCCATGGATCGGGGAGGGGAGGGGACTCTTCCGATTCGATAACAGGCCATAGTTCGAAAATGCCAGGCCCGTCACCACGATGGGGGATATGATGAATGGTGTGCCCATTGCATACCCCCGGTGTTTTCTCGGGACTCTGAAAAACGTGGTCAATACTTTCGAGCACAACGGGTGTTGACCGGAAGGATGTCTCAAGCTGCAAACACTGCCACTTATCCGAAGAAGCCAGATAAAACGCTTTTACCGCCTCAAAGCAATCGCTGTTAGCGCCTTGAAAACTGTAAATTGATTGTTTGCGATCCCCAACAACGCACAAACTTTTTGCAGGGCGCGTTGGATCGTGATGGCAAAAGAACTCCGCACTTAACGCCAAAATGACCTCCCATTGCTCTTTGCTGGTATCCTGCGCTTCATCAAGAAGAATATGATCGATGCCGCCATCTAAGGCGTATAAAATAGTCTCTGCTCCTTGTTCTGTTACCAAGGCCCGCGTTTTAAAAATAAGATCGTCGAAATCGAGCCGCTGGTCCTGTTCTTTAATACGGGTGTAGGCCGAAAAAACAGCGCCTAAGAAATATGCCATCGATAAATGGCATTGAGCAGCTTCTCGCTTTCTCCACTCCGTATGCAGTTGTTGCACAAGGTGCGCCGTTTCTGTGAGTGTTGGCTGAAGACGTGCTCGTATAGCTCCTTCTTTTGTGAGGAACGG
>JAISRK010000057.1 GCA_031273665.1 Holosporales bacterium | reverse complement strand
CGATTTCTTCGTCTCCCGTTAACAGGATGACAATTTTGCCAGGAAAGTGCGGATGTTGTTGTAAGAAGCGCGCACTAGCGACGGTAAAAGCGGCAACGCCCCCCTTCATGTCGGCTACTCCTCGACCAATGAGAAATCCCTCTTCCTCCCTAGGAGTAAAAGCGTTCCACGGTTCGGTTCCTTCTGGCACGACATCTGTATGGCCGAGAAACATAAGCGTGTGTTTTACTGAACCATAAACAGCGCATAGGTTCTTTGGGCAATGAGGATTGGGAGGATCGAGTAACGTGGTAGTGAATCCCAGCCCTTGGAAAATATCTTTTAAAAGGACAAGACAACCTGCGTCCTGCGGCGTAACGCTCTGGCAAGAAACAAGCGCGCACGTGAGTTCTAACGGAGACAGCGCAGATAGCGGCAAAGGACGCATAAACACCTCTTCCTTGAACTTTAACCCAAAGAGGGCGGAGATCATAGCAATGTATCAGCGGTTTTCTCTTGATTTTCGCGGTATATTTCTGCCAAATTGAAGAAAGGCGGAGTGTAGCTCAGCCAGGTAGAGCACCGCCTTCGGGAGGCGGGGGCCGGAGGTCCGAATCCTCTCACTCCGACCAGTTGTTTTCTTACGACACGACTTGTACGATGTTCCTGGCAGTTGATGGAGTCATTTATGAAGAAGGGAATTCATCCAGACTACCACGAGATCACTGTTGTTATGACGGATGGAACATCTTTTGTGACGCGGACGACGTGGGGTAAAGCGGGAGATACGATGCGCCTTGACGTGGATCCTAAGTCTCATCCGGCATGGACAGGCGTGCGCCAATTACTCGATAGCGGGGGGCAGCTTGCACGCTTTAAAAGTCGATACGAAAAGTTCGGGGTGCGGACATCTTAGCTTAAAAAATTCTCAGAGAGGCCTGCGTACAAAATGCGATAAGGGCGTGGGCGTATGTGTAACCGGTCGCGTCATGGGCGTTGGCTGGGGTACTCCACCTGATGCCTACTGTTGCGCTCTTTTATCTCTAGACTCGCTTTGATTGCCAAAGACCCCGTGGTCGTTTCTTATTCCTAACGCCGTTTCTTCTCGCTTTCTAGGCGGGGCGTGTTATAAAGTGGGGACTTTTTAACAAATACTTAGATGGTTGACGTTAACTTGACGCACAGCGGATTTATTGGACAGAAAACCCATTGGATGATTTGATCCTTTCAGGGGATTGTGGTGAGGGATTTTTTGGGAGATATGGTAGATGGCCGAAGGTATTGCTCGCAAAGGCATCTCGATCGGAATAATGGCGAATACACTGGAGTGGGTGGATTACGCCCTATATGGGGCGTTTTCCGCGGTGATGGCTCCACTGTTTTTTCCGAGCTCTGATGCCTTTGCCTCACAGTTAGCGGTTTTTGGCGTTTTTGCCTTAGGTTTCGTGGCGCGGCCCGTCGGTGGCGCCATTTTCGGTCATATAGGGGACAGAGTTGGGCGCCGGAATGCTCTATTTTTTTCCATTGCGCTGATGGCGATTCCTACGGCTTTCATTGGGCTCTTACCCACATACGCACAGATTGGAGCGTGGGCGCCAGCGCTTCTCACAGGAATTCGCATTTTGCAGGGGTTGGCTATCGGGGGCGAGCATGCAGGCGCAATGGTTTCCCTTGTAGAGAATGCTCCTCCAGGAAAACGTGGACAACTAGGCAGCTGGGCCGAGATAGGATGCTTACTCGGTACCCTTGTCGGTGGACAGCTTTGCTCTGCGGCACTCAGCGCTATTCTTAGCACAGAGGCGTACACAACGTGGGGATGGCGCGTGCCATTCTTGCTGAGTATCTGTCTGGTCTACGTTGGATTTCAGCTCAAGAAACATCTAGAAGAATCTCCCTCGAAAAAGAGATCAATACATATGCCCATTGTGGAAGTGCTAAAAAAGCATAAGAAACCCGCCCTATGGACCATGTTTATTACGTTCTTCAGTGGCATATCGTTTTATAGCCTCCTGGTTTTCTTGCCCAACTATATTGTGCTTTCGGGAAAGGGGTCTGTGTCTTGCGCTTTTTTTATTACGGCTATGACGAACGCTTGTATGGTTCCGACGACCTTTTTCGCTGGTTGGGTAACAGACTATTTTCGGCAACGAAAACGCTTTCTACAAATAAGTGTTGTAGGGGTTTTATGCGCTGTTTGCCCGATGGCGGTTGCTCTTCATACCAATCATTTGTTTGTTTATGGAATATTTCACCTAATGTCGGGCATATTCCTATCCTTTTACTATGGCGGACGGGCGGCATTTTTTGCTGAAACTTTTCCCGCTCATGTGCGGTATACCGCAGTGTCATGTGCGCTCGGACTTGGTCAAGCCATTGCGGGAGGAACCGCTCCCTTTATTTCCACTTATTTGGTGGAACTGAGTGGCGATATTCGTATTATTATCCTTCAGTTTGCCTTTGGTGCGGCGTTTGCCCTCTACGCCTTTTCTAAAGTGCAAGATCGGACAGCTTTGCCATTTCAAGAATAAGCGGCTATCAACGCGTTTTTGTGGGTTCCGATAATACGCATGGACAGACGTGTGCGTGGGGATGAAGGTCTATCCCAGGTGACCGGTATAAATTGTGGAGTTTTGCCACTGTTAGGGCGTTCTACGACAACGGTAATAGTCTGACCGACATATTGTCGTAAGGACTGCTGCAGGAATTGGTCTTTTAAAAAACGTAGCTGCCGAGCGCGGTCTAGCACGACAGAACGTGGCAAATCCGGCATAGATGCGGCTAATGTTCCGGGACGCTTTGAATATGGGAAAACATGCAAAAATGTCAGTCCGAGGGTCGGCAGGGTATGTAACATCTCCCGAAAATCTTCCTCTCGTTCCGTGGGAAACCCTGCAATAAGATCCGCGCCAAGAGCAATATCTGGACGTTTCATGCGCAGACGCTGGCAAAGAGCGACGAGGTCTTCTTGAGAATGTCGACGGCGCATGGCTTTTAAAACAGCAGAAGACGACGACTGTATGCTTAGATGCGCATATGGCATCAGGCGTTGCTCTGTTGCAAAAGTATCGATGAAGTCTTCATCGATGCTGGCTGGATCTAACGAGGACAAACGCAACTGTGGGAGATCAGGTACTTCTTCCAAAATATAGCGAATCAGTGCACTGAG
>JAISRK010000053.1 GCA_031273665.1 Holosporales bacterium | reverse complement strand
TTTCCAAAGAAAGTTGACTTACTTTCTTCCTTAAACTGGAGGGCACGATAAAACGATACGCCATCCCGATACACCAACAACGCAACGCTAGCGCGCACATCTTTCGCCGCTTTAATCCTTCTTTCAAATTCTGCAACGTTGCTAACAGGATCCTGATTGACGCGAATAATCAGATCTCCTTGACGCACATCTTTTTCGATCGCGTCGCTGCTCTTTTTGATACTCGTGACAACGACGCCATGCTTTATTTCCTCGGGAATCTCAAAAAGGCGTGCTAGTTCTGGAGAAATCGTGTCGACGCTCAATTCTAAGGCTGGAATGTATTTGCCTTTAGGCGCCTCAGAAACTGGCTTCAAGAAGCCCTCTTCGGTATCATCGCCAGACTCATCACGATCCCCGATAGTAACGTTCAACGTCAATGTTTTGCCATTCCTGACGACTCTAATGGGGACAACTTTGCCAATTGGAAGATCCGCAATGAGACGAGACAGTCTATTCCCATCCGCAATGGGTTTGTCATCAATAGCAATAATAATATCGCCCAATTGCAGTCCGGCATGTACCGCTGGAGAATCTGAGAAAATTCGCACGATAGTTCCGCCATGCGCCTTTCCCAGGCCCAAGCTCTCCGCTACATCCGCAGACAACGGATCAACATAAATTCCTAACCAGCCGCGCTTGATCTTTCCGAATCTGCGCAACTGCTCGACGTGTTTGCGTAAGACATTAGAGGGAATCGCGAAATTCAGCCCAGCATTTACGCCGGTTTCTGAAAAAACCGCTGTGATCATCCCAATCACACATCCATCTACAGAGAACAGCGGTCCTCCTGAACTTCCCCGATTCACTGCCGCATCCGTCTGGATATAATCGACATCACCAATGCCTGCGTCTTTAAACCGTGCGGAAATGTTGCGTGCTTTATGAGAAATAACGCCTACTGTAACGCTGCCCCCCAATCCAAAGGGATTCCCGATCGCCAGTACCCACTCTCCCACACGGGTCGCGTCTGAATCCCCCCACACAACAACAGGGAGTGGTTTGTCGACATTGACTTTCAGCAAGGCCACATCGGAACGTCGATCTTTCCCAACAATATACGCTTTAACCTCGGTGTCATCATGAAATGTGACAAAGATGTCGTCTGCATCTGCGACAACGTGGTAGTTTGTCAGGATGTACCCTGCGGCATTGACGACAAAACCTGATCCCAACAACGTTGTTTTACGCAAGTGCTCGCCACCGTTATCAAAAAAGTCTCTGAGAATTGTTTCTAGGTTTGAGCTTCCAGGCGGTAAAATGTACTGCACTTCGGGCTTGTTGCGCGAAGATTGCTTGGTGGAAATGTTTACGACACACGGAGATACACGCGCAACAACGGCTGCAAACTGAGGCAATCCCGTTGATGACGCAGGTACAGAGGCGGCAACACGACTCGCAACAGCTAGAATTGGGGCAGGGGAAGGGTTTTTCGTCGCCCAAGAGGCGATAGCAAAAAAACAGCTCGTGGCAATGCCTATCCCTTTATATACGATACGCGTCATTTCTCACCTTTGTTGAAATACTGGAAAAATGGTCCTTTTGGCGCAACAAGAAACGTCGTTGTCTCCTTCGAAAAAGCCTTTTTATACGCCTCAAGAGACCAGTATATCGCAAAAAACTTGGGATCCTGACCAAAAGCTTCAGCGTAGATCCGACTTGCATCTGCATCGCCTTCTCCACGCAAGGTCTGAGCTTGTTGTTCGGCTTCGGCCACCATAATCGCGCATTCTTTATCGACCTGTGCCCGAATCACTTCCGCCATTTCCACTCCTTTGGCGCGTAGTTCTTTTGCTTCGCGCTCTCGCTCACTGATCATGCGATTGAAGATCGCCTCACTGTTTTGCACGGGTAAGTCCGTTCGACGAATGCGCACATCGACCACATCGATACCAAATTTTGATGCTGCCTGATTGACCTCATCACGAATTTGACGCATAACGCTTGCGCGTTGCTCGGAAAGCAATGTCGACAGGGAAAGGTTTCCAAGAACACTTCTTAATTTTCCCAGAATCGTTGTCGTCAGGCGCCGTTGCGCTCCTAACACATCGTGCACTGTCTGAAAGAACAGCAGAGGATTAGTGATCCGGTAGCAACAAAAGGCGTCGACCATGACGCGACGGCGATCGCCAAGTGTGATTTCCAATGCGGATAAATCAACATCTAACAGACGCTTATCAAAGAAAGTCGCTTCATCCACGAATGGCACCTTGAAGTGGAGGCCAGGATCGGGAATGGCCCGAACGGGTTCTCCGAAGCGCACAATAAGCGCTTGTTCTATTTGGTGGACGCGGAAAACGCTTCCAATGAGCAGAAGCACCACAAAGACCCCAAACGCTCCTCCTACAGTTTTTGCTTTCATGCCCCCTCCTTACCGATTTTCTCTAAATCAGAAAGAGGGAAGTAGGGCACGACTCCTGAAGCTCCAGATTTTCCTATTGCAGGGTCAATGACGACTTTGCGGGTCCTTTGAAAAATCTCTCTTAACGAGTCGATTTGCAACCGCTCTGTCGTGATGCTCGGCGCTTTTCTGTACTGCTCTAAAACCGAGCAAAACGCCGCGGTTGCTCCTTTAGCCTGAGCAACTGCCGTGGCCTTATGGGCCTCAGCCGCACACAATATTGATGCCACTTGGCCGCGCGTGCGGGCGCGTAAGTTGCGATCGTAGGCCTCTGCCTTATTCACTTCGCTTTGCTGATCGGCTTGAGCCCGTTCAACATCACGGAAAGCATCGATTACTGCTGCCGGGGGATCTACGTTTTGCAGAAGAATTTGGACGATTTCGACGCCTATGTTGTATTCATCCAGCGTGCGCTGTAATAGTTCTTGTGCCTTATCGTTGATCGCTCCGCGGCCTTCTGTCTGCGTGTAAGTAATTGGCGTTTGTCCTACGATTTCGCGCATTACACTTTCTGCAGCAGAACGAATGATGTGCTCAGGAGAGTAGGTGTTGAATAGGAAGTGCTCTACTCCTGTATCTTTGACGCGCCACAGGACGCTGAAGCTAATGTTGGCGATGTTGGAGTCTCCCGTCAGGACCAAATCTTCGTCTGGGGTCTCCTCTGAGTTGGAGGCCGATTTAGCTCCAATGTCGATGCGGTGGACTGTTGTCATTCGTTGAATCAGCACGGTCTCGATAGGGAAGGGGAGGTGATAATGCAATCCAGGCGATGTTGTGTACACCCATTTCCCAAAGCGAAGGACGACACCACGCTCGTCGGGTTCTACTTGGTACACACTTGACACAAGCCACAGTACACCAACCCCGCATAGCATCAAAAGCATTGTTTTTTTTCGAGCCGGACCGTCTTTTAGATGACGTGGATGCACGCCCCTAAATTTCTCACGATGTGCGCCCCATATCTTGTTTAATTGGCGCAGAAGGCTTCGAAAAACGATCTCCGAATCCGATGGCTGCCGCTTTTGTCGGTCACGTTCTCCTGAAGAACCGTTGTCCCAAGGATTAAAATCATTCTGCGTCATGCCACATCCTAAACAGAGAATCAACAGAGACTTCCATTCTATAGAATTTTACGAAGGCATAAAAGTCACAGCACATTGTCAAGAACAACTTTTTGCAACACCAAAATTTGTGCAGGGCCATGCGTGCGATGTTTCAGAACGTGCCAACCAGGAGGCAGAGAACTGCGATTATTGCGAGTTGTTTCCAATACGACCAATGTATGAGGCGTGACCCAAGAAGCACACGATAATGCGACAAAAATACGGCGCTGCATGTTTTTTTGGTACGGTGGATCCAATAAAATCAGGTCCGCTCCTCCGGGGATTTTAATATGTGCAAAAAAATCACCCGTAATGACAGTGGTGTGAGCTTCTTCTTGCCAAAGAGCGATGGTTTGTTGCAATAATTGCGCGCTTGCTGGGTCTTTTTCAATGAACGTGACATGACGCGCGCCTCGTGAAAGCGCTTCCAGCCCCAGGGCGCCTGTACCCGCAAAGCCATTGAGCACACGTGGAGCGGTTTGGAAATAAAATGGCCCAAGAAGGTCAAATATAATTTGCCGTATACGTCCAAGCGTTGGACGCAAGGCTAAATTTCCTCCGAGCACTTTTAAGAGGCGCCCCTTATGCCGTCCCGCAATGATCTTAGGCATAGTCCTGACAGTAGATGGTGCCCAGGGACGGAATCGAACCGCCGACACGAGGATTTTCAGTCCTCTGCTCTACCGACTGAGCTACCTGGGCGTACGTTCTCTTGATAAAAGATAACTAGAGAAAAGTCTAGGTATTGCAGGATAAAGGCTTCTCAATTTTGGATGATTTTATTGATGCACGCAGGTAAGGGACATGCGCGCCCAGATGTGTTGATACAGGCCAATGTTACTAACGATGTGAAAATCTTTTGACGGGTGCGGACGATATCTTGCGTTAAAATGAGTCGCAAGGGACTCTTGGAATGAACACTCGTTAGTACCTCCAGCCAATCATCAAGATGCGCAGGAGCGATATACGTCATGCTGCACTTGGCGACAACGAATAGGACACCATGTTCTTGCGCTAATGTGTGCTGATGTATTCCATGCTCTCGTAAAAACTCCGTCCGTGCGCGTTCCGTAAATCGCAGATAATTGGCATGATAGACGATCCCGCCGGCGTCTGTGTCTTCATAATAGACCCGGCAAGGAAAACGATGCGTTACGGTCATCGGATTTTCTTGGGATACCGAGATCATGAGGATTTCTCGCAAGAGGTCCAAGCGCGCGCGACATCCAACATGCGGCACGCAAATCCCCATTCGTTGTCGTACCAAGCCATAACGCGGCAAAGAGAATCCGCGACGACATGTGTGCTTAATAAATCTACCGTAGCGCTTGCAGAGGTATGCACGAAATCGCTGGAGACCAGCGGTTCGTCCGATAAGGCGAGAATATCCTTTAGATCGCTTTCTGCGGCGCGAATGAATGCATTATTAACATCTGCAACCGTTACAGACCTGCCTAAGAGGAATACACCCTCAATAAGAGAAACGTTGGGGGTGGGCACGCGAATGGCGGTGCCATCTAGTTTTCCCTTTAAGGCGGGGATAACCAATCCCACAGCCTTTGCCGCTCCTGTGGACGTTGGAATCAGATTCACAGCTGCCGCACGCGCGCGTCGAAGGTCTTTGTGCGCAGCATCGATAGTGCGCTGATCCCCTGTGTAGGCATGTACCGTTGTAACATACCCTTTTTCTACGCCAAAAGCCTGATGCAGGACGAGTGCGACGGGAGCTAGGCAATTCGTGGTACAAGAAGCAGTTGAAACGATCTTGTGGTGTGCGGAGAGTCCAGCATGATTGACGCCATAAACCGTTGTATAGTCCATTTCCTGTCCTGGAGCAGAGATTAGGACACGAGCAGCTCCCGCCGTGAGATGGCGCGCCGCTTCAGAACGCTTGGTAAAACGGCCTGTGCATTCAAAAACCATATCGACGGCATGCGTTTTCCAGGGAAGCTCTTCTGGGTTTGCTATAGCAGTTAAGGCAATGGAGGTCTTATTAATGCGTAGGGTACAAGGGTCTTGTAGCTGCACATCGGCACGCAAGGTGCCATGTACAGAATCGTGCTTAAGCAAGAATACAGCGGCTTCTGACGTGATAATATCATTGATCGCAACAACGTGAATGTCCGTGCAACGTGTTTCTTGGATAGCGCGGAGAACAAGGCGTCCAATACGACCAAATCCATTAATAGCTACGCGCAACGCCATCCGTTTGTCCCCTCTCGTTCTGGTAATAGGCTGCTGCCATCCTACCCTCTTTCAGCGTTCCTGTCGTTAGATGGAAAGCCCAGAGTTCTCAAATAGTCTCTATGATCGACGTGATTTTTCCTATGTTTAAAACGGCAAGAGCGCATCCAACAGCTGCGTGCCATAACGCGGTTCTTGCGTGTTGGACATAGCGCCCCTTCCTCCGTAAGAGATACGGGCTTCTGCGACACGGTTATAAGGGATCGTATTATCCGAGTCGACGTCTTCTGGACGCACAATACCGGCGATTAATAGCTCGCGACATTCTCGATCGACCCTAAACTCTTGGCGTCCGAAGATCACCAAATTGCCGTTTGGTAATACCTGAACAACCGTTGCGGCCACGTGTGTTGTAATTTTTTCGTAGCGATTGATTTTCGCAGTCGCGTTGTG
Organism: Holosporales bacterium; assembly: GCA_031273665.1. Classification (GTDB taxonomy): domain Bacteria; phylum Pseudomonadota; class Alphaproteobacteria; order UBA3830; family JAIRMZ01; genus JAITIJ01. The sequence goes on along the minus strand of JAISRK010000053.1, from coordinate 3,314 downwards.
TTGCGGGGTGCTTACGACATTGAGGAGATCTTGCCCTTTTGCTCCCACAGGCATCACTTTTTTGAGAAGGCCCCCGTCTTTCCCGACAAAGCCGCTCGCATTCACTTTTTCGACGTGATCGCGATGAAGAGTGGTGTTATTCTGCAGATCCGCTTTGTCCTCGAGTTCTACCTTTACGGTAAGAATATCTCCTACGCGGCATGCCCGCTGATCTTTGAAAAAGGACCGAGAGCCTGCTAGCCATAAAGAATTGGGCATTCTTTGCACTGATACAGGTCGTGGCATCGGCATAGTGACGTGCTGATAATCTGGCGATGTCGTTGGGTTGCGTATTCCTGTGAGCTGGGGTTTAGCGCCGATCATCTCGATACGCTCTTTCAGCCCTACACAGGCACTAAGACAAAGCAGGGCACCTCCTAGAACAAACCATTCGAGGAGAATCTGCAACCGCTTCGCAGAAGCCATTTTAAATCGGTGCAATGTCAACAATATTGTCATCATACACGGTGCCTTCTATAACTTTCCCGGATTGCGTATTTACGACACGGATAACATCGCCATATCCTCCGTTTTCGAGAGCTTTGCCGCGTACAGTTGCGAGTAAATTCTGCATTTGTACACGCAAAACGACGGGAGCATGCCGTTTCACCATAACGGGTTTTTGAAGATCTATGGAACGAACTGGAACGCTAGCGCGCATGGCAATACGCGCTACTTTCCCGATGATCTCTTCTGGATCTTGAACCACCTCTCGTTTAACGAGACGCGCTGAAACATGCGCCAATGCAATGTCTTCTGCTCGAATGATTTCACCGGCCTGTTTAGGAATTGATAAAACGGGCACGTTCACGGTATCCACAGCGCACTCTGGCGCTGGCTCGTCTTCTCCACGCATAATCCATACTGAGCGCAGATTCGTGCATAACAAGCGGTACTGACGTGCTAATATTTTGAGAAAAGTGACGGGAATCTCTTGACGTTGTCCACGAGAGGGCGCAGGCATGACGACGGCATCTTGTACCTCCTCTGGCAGCTCGAAAAGATCGCTCAGCCGCACTTCTTGCCCGTGCACAACGATATCAGCATATCCTGATGCATGAAAAAACAGACAGAGCAATATTCCCATGTATTTCATCATTTATAAGCACCTACATCCTAGAAACCTGTTGCATCATCTCATCGGAAGTCTCAACCACTTTGGAATTGAATTCGTAGATGCGCTGCGCTGTAATAAGATCTGTTAATTCCTGGATAATATTGACGTTAGAGGATTCTAAAAACCCTTGCAGAACTGTTCCCATGCCGTTGACCCCGGGATAAGCGGTAATAGGAGAACCAGACGCACTTGTTTCCAGATAAAGGTTCTGCCCAATAGGCTTTAGCCCGCCAGCGTTGGGAAACGCCGCGAGCTCGATCTGTCCTAAGTTTTGCATGGCTACTTGTCCAGGTATTTTTGCAAAAACCTGACCATCGCCATTAATGGTGATCTCTATAGCCCCTTCGGGAATAGTAATGTGGGGAGAGAGGTGATACCCCTCTGGGGTTGTTATCTCGCCATTCGGATTAACCTCGAATGTGCCGGCTCGTGTATAGCCGATATCTCCATCCGGCTGTTCTATTTGAAAAAAGCCACGTCCTTCGACGATCACATCCAACGGCCTGTCTGTTTTTGTTATTGTGCCGGGCTCATGTGAACGGACAATAGAGGCGAGCTTCACTCCCAAACCCTGAATGCGGCCAGATAAATCCAACGTATTGTCGTCTGATGTTGGCGCACCTACAGCGTGCTGCACTTGATACATCAAATCTTGAAAAAGCGTCATCGCCTTGCGAAAGCCCGGTGTACTCACGTTAGCGATGTTGTTTGCAATGGTATCAACGCGTTGCTGCTGAGCAGACATGCCAGTTGCTGCGATGCTTAAAGACTTGGAAGACATGTTACTCTTACTCCTAAATAATCTTTACTAAACGATCTATAGAATTGTCTTGCCGCTCTTTGTGAGAATTCATAGCGTGTTGAATTTCTTGGTAACGGCGCAGAATCTCGATCATTCTCGTCATCTCGTAAATAGGATTTACGTTGGATTGCTCGACCATCCCTTGTAGAATCTCTGCGCTATTATTCACAACGGGCTTTTCCTGAGCGCTGAACAAATTATGTCCTTCCGGAACGAGATTCTGTTCGTTCTTGAAGGTGTGTGCTTTTATTCTGCCCATAACGTGCTGATCTGCTGAGATCGTGCCATCTCGCGCCACTGTTATGTTCTTGGTACCTTCTGGGACAACGATAGGCAGGCCATCTTCTGCGAGCAGGGGATCTCCAGACGCTGTGACGATCTCTAATTCGGCATTCAGTTCAAATACACCACAACGGGTGTAGTAGGTTCCCCATTCTGTTTGGATAGGGAAAAACCCCGTACCATGAATCATTAAATGCAAAGGATTGTCGGTAGTCTTGCCAGGTCCTTCCGAGAAATCGCGGAGGGCGCCACGTTCTACGACGTAAGACAGATCATGATTAACGCTCGCTTTTTTAATAAGGTTCTTGAAGCACAACTTCTCGCTTTTATACCCCTCGGTATTAGCATTAGCGAGGTTTTGCGCGACAACTTCCATTGAACGCTGCAATGCCCTTTGTTGGGAAAGAGCGACAAGAGATCCGCTATCCATACACGTTCACCTTCCACACTAAATGTTATTGTACGTGCAGATTTCGTGCCATTCTGTAACTCATTGAAAAATAATAGATATTTCCCCATCCAAAACCTCAAGCCAGGAAAAAATGTCTATGTCGTCAATCAATTGTTAACCTAATCGAGACTATTTTTGCCCCTTAAGAGAGCAGAGCTAAAAAAGTGTGTGCGATGAGGAGAGTTTATGCCTAAGAAGACAGGAATTTCATCACGCCTATCTGCATTCTTCTCTGGCTCAAAGAAACGAGAGGCTGGAGCAAAAAAAGAAAATCGCGAGCAAATAAACAACCCCTCCCGACATCTTGCCTTAAGCTTAAAAGGCGTATTTGACAAATTCTTAAGAAAAACAACGGTAAGTTTACGCACTCTAGCCAAGTGCGGCATTGACGCCAAAGAAGAGCGTATTTATGTTGTGCCTTTCGGAAAGTACATCGAAGAGCTCCCTTCCCCCTCTTTTATAGCCATTTTCTACATTACAGAGTGGAGCAGTTTTGTAATCCTGCGCATTGAAGAAGGACTTTTAGATCCTTTGATCGAAGCGCTGTTAGGAGGGGGAACATATGAACAGCAGGGTAAAAAGACGGATATCGCTACGCAGATAGAACGGACGCTTCTTGAAAG
>JAISRK010000028.1 GCA_031273665.1 Holosporales bacterium | reverse complement strand
TGGTGACCGTGACCTTCCCAAGCAATTTCGCTATCGCTGCCAATGCGCAGACCACCAGAAGAGGCAAATACCCCTTTGGTTAGAGTACCTCGCAGAGGGGCTGTAAGAGATAGTCCTCCGCTTTGTACGCGATCAACGACGACACTTTGTCTCCGAAAATTTATTGTACCTGTTGCGCGGAGTGCGTCAGAAGGCGTTACGCTCAGATCTAACTCCACCGCGTGATTTCCCTGTTTGTCTCTGGGCTTTAACGCAACAGCACATGTTTTAAGAGTGCCATAAGGCGTCGTGATGTCCGTGCTCTTCCCACTGAGAAAAAAATCCGGGTATCTTTCCATGATGCCGCGCACTTCTCCTGAAAGCTGACACTGCGCCACGGACCATGCATCGTTACAGTACATCTGAGATCCTTGCACAACAAAAGACACCGCAAGCCTTCCTGACTTTTCGATGAATTGAAAAGTACCGGCACCAGCACCGACCAGAGGTATCCCCCACCAAGAAGAGACCTCGGCAATGTTCGAAGTGTTGATGCGACATGTTCCACGAATGTTGTTAAGTGAAAAAGGCACACAGAACGGCGTTTCTAACGCCAGTTCCGTCGTTTTGCCGGACAATCGTCCAGATTGAAACTCAATGCGTTTTTGTTGAAGGATCCGCGCGTTGCTCTGCAAATTCCAGATTTGATGCCGCCAATTTACTGCAGCAGTCAGATGCAGGGCTACATCTTGTGGCGTACCACTCAAACAGCAGAGGCCATGCGCATGGAAGAAATGCGGAGAAAGGGCGTTTACCAGTTCAACGCTTCCTTTCAAATGATTATCAACATACGCCACCTCTCCCTGCAGCGTCCCCGATAACAACGCCGACTTCCAAGACAAGGAGGCGTCTTTCAAAGTGATAGAAGTCTTGTCCTTTATGTCAATTTTCCCGTGAAAAGCTACGTCTTGAAACGTCACATCTCGATATGCTCCCTGATCGGCCACAGCATGTACGATGATCTCAGATGCTTCTGGAGTGGACTGTACTGTCCCAGAGATCTTCGCATGTGCAAGATGCACAGATGCCCAAGAAACGTCACCATCAAGCACCCATCGAATCGTCTCTTTCATCTTTGCTTTTAGGGTGGCCGTATGTGCTTTATTTTCAATGGTCATGCGCAAAATGTTCGCGCGTTTACGCTCGAAACAAACGTCTCGAAGCGTTACCCCCGCCATAAAAGACGGCAGCTCTACTCTCTGGATCCGACAAGAGGCGATCTCTGGCGGAATCAACGCGGACCAGTGTGTTGAAGGCGCAGTAGCAGGAGAAGCAATTAGTCTTTTACACGCTTTTAAAAGATCAATTTTCAGAAAAGTCCCGTGCACTACATAAGAGCTTGTTTCCGTATCAACCGTTAATCGTTGTATGACAATTCCAGCGGGAAAAGAGATATAGAAATCTTTTTCAGCAAAGGAGACAGCATACGGCTCAACGGCCTTTGAAATGAGCGTATAGACAACGTGATGTCCGTAGCGCGTCTGAATGCCGATGAAAAAACATAGAACTGCGCCGATAACAAGCTTAGAGAGCAATCCCCGTATTCTCATGACTGGAAAACGCTTCATTAGAAAGGCTGTCCAATACTGAGCATGAATTGTAATTTAGAATCGATATACCGACGACGTTTCAAGGGGGTAGCGAAATCTATACGCAGTGGCCCCATCTGTGTCATGTAGCGGAAACCGATTCCTACACCTGTAAACCACGCATCTTCTCTCAGTGAAAGCAGTTCTTGTGATACTTTTGCTCCTTCCGCGAAAAGAGCGATTGATAGGTCTTCTGTCACTGACATACGAGGTTCTATTCCCCATTCCAAAACGGATCGGCCACCCGTTGGATATTGCTGCTCATGATCAAAAGGCCCCGCGTATTGATACGCAAAACCGCGCACAGAATGATTCCCTCCAGCGTATAACTTTTTGTCTGCTGGAATATGGGCAAATGCTTGTCCCAACACCTGACGAATGCTTGCCCATCCAGCTATCGTACACTTTTCGGAGGCGTCCAAAGAATAATAAGTCGATAAGCGGCCTCTTATCGTAAGCAATCCTCTTTTTTTGCACTGATCGGGCTGTATAATTTCCCCCATCTGTGGATGAATAGCCAGAGACAATCGAGTGCCGCTTTTAGGATCCAATGGATTGTCTGTGGTGTCGCGGATCATCTCTCCCGACATGCCCATCAGGGTGTACGTGTAGCGTCCACGTTCCTCAACGCGAAAACGCTCCACAGTAGGTCCCACAATAAATCGTATAACCACGCTCACCGGCGCCTCCCATAAAGCAGAACCCGCTACACCACGACGGAAAAAGCTGCTGGTTGTTTCCTGTATGGAAGCGAATTGTGAGACTAACGTGTGAAGCGGCAAGAAAACATCAGGCTCAACAAGCTCTCCTTCGATAACGAAATTATGACGGGCTAATTCTTGGGCATTAAGGCGGGTATGCATGGGAGGAGATCCCGATAAAAGCAACTGCAAACAATCTCCACGTCCGAAACAATTGAATTTTGTAAAAGCAAACTGCCCTTTCAAACCTTGCAAACGATTCTCATCTGCCTCTGTGGTCTGAAATGTAGAAAAATGGACCCCGACAGACACCAGATGTGCTGGAACCGGCTTTAATTTAATAGTGAGGGGAACGCGGCGGTGCGCATCGTGGTTTTTCGCTACTTCTATTTTTACTGATTGGAATAAACGTGTGGAAATGAGAGCTTGTCGTGTGGACTCAATTTTTCGTTCATCAAAAATCTCTCCCGGTTGAAAAGTGACACGATTCTTGAGAAAATCCATGGGAATATCTGATACTCCTGTGAATGTGACTTCCCCGAAGAATGCAATGGGACCGGTGTCGAATACACATCGGAAGGTTGTGCGGCAGGTGTTGTGGTTAACGATGAGTTCCTTTTCGCGCACTTGAGCATAGGGAAATCCCGAACTTTTCAGGCATTGGATGGCCTTTTGTTCAAGTTCTCTAAGAGCAGAAAACGTCGTTGTGTGCCCTATATTTTTTTGAAATATAGGAGCTTGCATAAAGCGCAGTAAGGGCTGCCCTTCTGGGGTATTTGCCGAAAATTGTATCTTTTCGACAGAGAATACAGGTCCCGGATCCGTATTAAAAACAAGTACGATATCCCCTTGTTGCTCTATTAGAAAATAACGCACATGCGCCTTGAAATACCCCATTGTGCGCATTTTTTTCTCGATCAGAGCGGCATCCTTCCGAGCACGTTCCTCCAGAAGTGCCAAGTGGAGCACAGGACGATCTTGCATTTGATAGCTCAGCAATTCTTCTGCAAAACTCTCCTTCAAAACGCCGCCAAAATGCACCTGAACGCTGTAAGAAGTCCCCATGGATTGGGCTACCACTGTACAGGGAGCACAAATCATCAGTCCTAGAACAAAATTGCCCCATATGAGACGTTTGACGTAGCGATTCCAGACAAAAATCGGCATGGAGTTCCTTCACCACCCTTACACCCTCGCAGTTTCTCATGTTCCGCGCTTGGAAAGCAATCGTCTGCCTTGGAGAGAAAAGTGCACATGTCACTTACGCCTTGGGCGGTCCGTCGTTTTTCTAGTACTGATTCGCCGATATATCGGGTACAGGCCAGGGAGTACAGTTTTATAAAATCTAG
>JAISRK010000015.1 GCA_031273665.1 Holosporales bacterium | reverse complement strand
GGTACGACCAGCCCACATTGCATGATTTACAGAGCTTTCGAACAATACATGCGAATACGTCGGGTCATCCAGAATACGGTGTGCTCCCTGGAGTGGAGATGACAACAGGCCCACTCGGGCAGGGGCTGGCTATGGCTGTTGGACTGTGCGCCGCCGCTATGCGACACCATGCGCTTTGTCCGGAAGAGGGTGCCCATAAGACATACGTATGTGTGGGAGATGGCGACCTGATGGAAGGAGTTGCGTATGAGGCCATTTCTTTAGCTGGTCATTTGCGGCTCAGCGAACTTATTGTCCTTTTTGATGATAACGGGATCACCATCGATGGTCCGACACATATCGTCTCAAGTGGCGATGTGGGCGCGCATTTTGTGGCGGAAAACTGGCATGTTTGTACTGTGAATGGCCATGATTCGGACGATATTTATCGTGGTCTTCAAGAAGCGTTGGCGGATCCTCGGCCGTCTCTTATTCGTTGTCGCACCGAGATTGGGCATGGTGCCCCCACGCTTGCGGGGACGTCCCGTGTTCACGGAGGATGTATTGGGCCCGAAGAGCGTTGCCGCATGCAGGAGTTACTGCATTGGCCTTATGCGCCTTTCGAAATTCCAGAGGAGATTCTTGAAGCATGGCGTATGTTGGCACAACGCAATATAGACCAATATCATGCGTCAAAAAAATCCCCACCTTATGAGTCAAAACGTGTGCCTGATGTCGTGTTTGAAGCGTTGGAAACGCTCAAGAAGGAGCATTTTGAAACACCTACGCCGTGTGCGACGCGTGCAAGCTCTTCCCGTGTTTTACAAACTGTTGCCCCGTTATGCCCGGTTCTTATAGGAGGATCTGCTGATTTAACGACTCCTAATTGCACAAAAGTGCCAGCCATGCCGGTATTTTCTGCAGATACGGCGCAGGGCCAATACTTGTATTATGGCATTCGTGAACACGGTATGGCGGCATTTATGAATGGTCTGGCCTTGTATGGTCATGCGATTCCTTATGGTGGGACGTTTCTCGTTTTTAGCGATTATATGCGGCCCGCACTGCGTTTAGGAGCTATGATGCACCTACAAGTCCTCTATATTTTTACGCACGACTCGATCGGAGTGGGTGAAGATGGCCCAACGCATCAGCCCGTCGAGCATCTGATGAGCTTACGACTCATTCCTAACCTTTATGTCTTCCGCCCAGCGGACACGGTTGAAACCTGCGCGTGCTGGGCAAGTGCATTACATCGACACGATGGTCCCTCTGCCTTGGTCCTGACGCGGCAAAAAGTGCCGCCCGTGTGTCTTTCTTCTCGTCGCTCCATAGGGAGTCCCGAGCAAGGCGGATATCTTCTGGAAGAAGACGCCGACGACCGTCAATTTACTCTTTTAGCGACAGGATCAGAAGTTTCCATCGCTCTTGAAGCCAAAAAACTGCTGAACGCACAGGGGTTCTGTGGCGCTGTTGTTAGTCTGCCCTGTTGGGAGCTTTTCGATCAGCAGGAAACGGCCTACAAGCGGCATATCTTGGGAGAGACGCCTGTCCGTGTGAGCATAGAAGCTGGGTCCTCGTTGGGATGGGAGAAATATGTAGGAGAGCATGGGCACGCCTTCGGCATCAACCATTTCGGCCTTTCGGGAAGAGCTGCAGACTTATTTACTTTTTTTGGGCTTACTGCTCAAGCGATCTCTCAGAAGGTTGTTGAGAAGATAAATCAGAAGACGTGGGGACGAAGCATTTATCCGACTATGTCACGCTCTTTAGCCAATTCATGACCGGAATGGACGGCTTGCGGCTCTTTGTGTGTCACGGAGTCCTGGTTATTTAGCACCACAATTCTTCACGGAAGTGTACCGTTGAGCAACGTCTCTTCCACAAACATTCAGTGCATAAAAGGACAGATTTTAGAGAGAAGAGCCGCTAATGGCCGATTTCTTTTTGCACATGCTGATGAGATAAAAGCGTTTTCATATAACGGATGCAATGACTGTTTATAGGGTCTTAGGGACATTTGATGGGGAGTTTTTTTCTTCTTTTGATGCGGATATGCATTATTTTCTCCTTATCAAATGCTATTTTTGTAGAGAACTGCTGCAGACAAAATTACATCCGCTCCCTTCCCAACCTTGATTTTCCTACATTACAAGTAATAACGTTATCGTTTTTTTCATTGGCATATCTTTTGCATTACTAGAAGCAGGGACTATGAGGGGGCGTCTCTTAGGAGACATCAAATAAATAGGCACAAGTAGTAGCCCCTCTCTTCTGAGAGGGGCGTATTTTGTAAAAAAAGGAGGGATATTATGTCTTTATTTTCAGGATTAGGAGTAGCTGCGAGCGGAATGGGCGCTCAAGCGAAAAAGATAAGAACGACTTCCGGCAACGTAGCGAACGTTGAGACGGCTGGATACAAACAGCGGCAAACGGAATTTAATGCAATGGTATTAGGTGGCAAGCAGAAGGCCCCGCTTGTTGGAGGAGTTACAACACTTTCAAGGACAGACATTGCAAAGCAAGGAGCTCTGCGCATAACGGAGCAGAATGGAGATATCGCGGTCAATGGGACGGGTTTCTTTTTGGTCAAGCCGGGTACAGGCAAAGAGCTGACTTTAGGGGCGATACGGACGGGTGCATTTCGGCCGGATAAAGACGGATATCTTGTAAATGGTATGGGGTATTATTTACAAGGGCAACGTTATAAGTCTGGAGAGGCGATAATGGCTCGTGCAGATGCTCTTGAAGCGATTCAGATTCCTGCGGAATTATCTGGGGCAACGAAAAAAGTGCTCTTTAATACAAAGTTGGCAGAAGGCAGCGCTGCGGATGCAGTAGTCAATGATACCGCGACTGTTTATGACGCTGATGGCAAAGAATATACGGTGCAAGTAACATTTACCGCTAAAGCGGATGGCTCGTGGACAGTGGAAGCTGCGGTTGGAACGATGGCTGCTGGTACTCTGACTCCTTTGGCGGCAGATGAGAACCTTTTTACTGTAGATACAGCTGGATCGCTCATTTCTCCTGATGATGCCGTTTCTTTTACAGCTACGCCACAAGCAGGTGCGGCTCCAGACTGGACCGATGATACTCAGCCTACGAAGATCGACGTGAGATGGACTTTCGGTGGATCTGTACAGACCATAGAACTCGATCTCAGTGGCGTACGTAAAGTGGCGGCTGGCGACACGAGCGCTGCGTCTCCTCAGACGTCTGCCATTCAAACGGGAGGCTATACCAAGCAGGCAGTGATTGATTGGAGCGTTTCGCAACAAGGTGTTCTTGCGGTTACGCTTGACAATGGCAACGCTCAAGAGATTTACAAATTGCCGATGGCGAATTGTCTGGCTCCAAACAATCTCACGGAAAAAAGTGGTGGCGTGTACACTCCTAATATTAATTCAGGAGAATTCACGTATGCCTTTCCTGAAACAGATAGTTTAGGTTCAGTGGGCTTTGGAGCTCTTGAAGCTTCTACTGTCGATGTTGCTTCGGAACTATCGGATATGATCGTGACACAATACGCTTATTCCGCAAATACTAAGGTCATCTCTACCATCAGCCAGATGCTCGATGCTTTAATGAGACTGTGAAGAAGTTAATATCAAAAAACTGATATAACTACTTTCTTTGTGTTGGAAGCTTCCTCCTTGTGGGGAAGCTTCTTTTTTCTCTCACATACTTAGTAAAACGCTCTGTCACGTACCCAGTAAAATGCTCTGTCTAATACTCTGTCAGCGTTTCGACGAAGAAGAGAGGATCCCCTTTTAACAAACGGCGACGATTTGCGAAGAGAAGAGCCTGGCAAGGCGAGCAGATATGTCCGTCAAGTATGTAAAAAGGTTTGTCGTTTGGACGCTTCTGACACGCGACGGTGACGCCCTCTTTGTATAACCAATAAATGACACATTCCATTTTCGTCCATACCAGTGGCGCAGAACGTGTGCTTGTGCGTTTAGAGGTCCCTTTTCTTTTCGTGCGCGACGTTGATGGGCGGTATGAATACGTCGGGGAACACGTTTCTTGTGAACGTATCGCCGAAAGTGTTGCGTTTCTATTTCGCCTTGGAAATAATTTCCGAGAGGAGGACAAAGCAGAGTCATCACGCAATAGGCACATTTTATTACTTTTTCTTAGACTAGTTTTCATAAAAACCCCTATTCGCGCAAGGTATGATGAATGTTTTTATCTCCACATAAACAATTTATCGCATATAGAAGGCAAGAATACAACTTTGAAAGGACAAAATATATGAAAAAATTATAGAAAGCAATGGGTTAAATGAGAATGAGCGCTTAACCAACGTTTCGTACACTCGGAGAACTAACTGTAATTTATTCGTTTTAAAGGGAGGGATAAGTGGCATTTTTTTCTGTTCGATTTAGTGTTCAATGGGCAATTTTTTCTCCTTTTAATACGGATATGCATTATTTTCCTCTTATCAAATGCTGTTTTTATGAGGAATAGCTGTAGACGAATTTATATTTCTACCTCTTCCTCATCATTGATTTTCCTATATTACAAATAATAACATCATTATTTTGCTAAATTGGCACATTATTTGCACCATTAGAGGCAGCGACTGCGAAGGAATATCTTTTGAAAGATATCATTAAATAGGCGCGAACGGTAGCTCTTCTTAGAAAATAGAAGAGTATTTTGTAAAAAATGGAGAAATATTATGTCTTTATTTTCAGGATTAGGGGTAGCCATAAGCGGAATGAGTGCTCAAGCGAAAAAGATGAGAACGACTTCCGGCAACGTAGCGAACGTTGAGACGGCTGGATACAAACAGCGGCAGACGGAATTTAGTGCAATGATACTGGGTGGCAAGCAGAAGACCCCTCTGGTTGCGGGGATATCAGCACTTTCAAGGACAGACGTTACAAAACAAGGAGACCTACGCATGACAGAAGAGAACGGAGATGTGGCGATCAATGGAAGAGGTTTCTTTTTGGTCAAGTTGGGTACAGATAAGGATCTGACTTTAGGGGCGGTGCGGACGGGATCATTTCACCCGGATAAAGACGGATATCTTGTGAATGGTGCAGGGTATTATTTACAAGGGCAACGTTTTAAGGATGGAGAAGAGATAACGCCTCGTGCAGACGCTTTTGAAGCAATCCAAATTCCCACGGGGTTGTCTGGCGCAACAACAAGGGTGCACTTCAGTACAAAATTGAAGGAAGGTTCTAGCTCTAGTACCATAGTTACGGACATCGCAACTGTTTACGATGCCAGTGGCAATGAACATACGGTGGAACTAAAATACACCGCCCACGGTGGTGATGTATGGTCAGTAGAGGCTAGGGTGGTTGATGCTGGGACGGCGGAAAATGCTAGCCTTGCTACGGTGGATACTAAGGGATTTAACATGTCTCCTGAGGGTGCTCTTGAACTCACAGCAAAAGCAAGTGCGGCCCCGGCGTGGGCCGATGATAAGCAGCCCACGAAGATCGATGTGAGATGGAATTTCGGAGAAGCTATGCAGACCATAGAATTAGACCTCAGTGGTGTACGTAAAGTGGCGGCTACCGACACGAGCGCTGAGTCTACTCAAACGTCTGCAGTTCAAAGTGGAGGCTATACCAAGCAGGCAGTGGCTGATTGGAGGATTTCGCAACAGGGCGTTCTTTCAGTTACACTTGACAATGGTGGTGTCCAAGAGATTTATAAATTGCCGCTGGCGAACAGTTTGGCTCCGGACAGTCTCACGGAAAAAAGTGGCGGCGTGTACACACCTAGCTCTGATTCTGGGGAATTCACATATGCCTTTCCTGAAACAGGTGGTGTAGGCTCGGTGAGCTTTGGAGCTCTTGAGGCTTCTACTGTCGATGTTGCTTCGGAACTATCAGATATGATCATGACACAGTACGCGTATTCTGCGAATACCAGAGTCATCTCTACCATCAGCCAGATGCTCGATGCGTTGATGAGACTGTGAAGAAGTTGATATCTAAAAAACTGATACATCCTTTGTGTTGGAAGCTTCCGCCTTGCGGGGAAGCTTCTTTTTTCTCCGCGCGCTGTATAGGGACGAACACGACTTCAGGGGACGATAACGCATGGGCGGAAAAGAAAACGCCATACGACACTTGACTCGTGTACGTTGCGATGTTCTTGTGAAATTGCTCAGAGTGCGTATTGCACACCTCTGTTAATTCCGTATAGTGCTGTTATAGCGTCTGTACGCGCTCTCGTATAGAAAGGGGAAGTCAGAATGGTGGAAAATATAGTGTTGTTACTTGCCGCTTACTGTATAGGGTCTATCCCTTTTGGCGTTGTGGTTGTGCATTTTTTTGGTAAAGGTGATCTGCAGAAATTAGGGTCCGGTAATATCGGTGCGACAAATGTCGTGCGCACGCAGGGGAAATGGTTGGGAGGACTCGTTTTTTTTCTTGATGCATCAAAAGGAGTTTTACTCTGTGCCATAGCGGCCATGCTGGGGGTCGGCGATTGTCTTCTTGCGTGGGTTGGATTTTGCGCGGTGTTGGGACACTGTTTCTCGTGCTTTTTGAGATTTCAAGGAGGGAAAGGTGTGGCCACGTCCCTTGGTATCTTTTTATTTTTGACGCCTCCTATTGGGTTTTTAAGTGCTGTCCTTTGGGTCTGCCTCTTTTATTTTTCTAGAATTTCTTCATTATCGAGTCTGGTGAGTTTTGCGTGCGCACCGATTCTTGTATGGTTTCTGCCGGAGTACAGTGCTTATGCAATGGCTTATAGTGGTATTTTCCTAGTTGTTATTATAAGGCATTACGGCAATATTATGCGCTTGATACAGGGGACAGAACCAACGTTTAAAGGAAATGCCCGCAAATCTTAGCGATGAAGAACGCCTTGCGGCGCTGCGTCTTATCCGGAGCGTTCGTGTAGGTACAAATACATTTTGGACGTTGTTGCGTCTTTACGGAACGGCTAAAAGGGCGCTTGAGGCTTTACCCGCTATAGCGCGACGTGGAGGGGTCGCTAAATATGAGGCATGTCCCAAGGACGTCGCTGAAACAGAGTGGGAGAATACGCATCGTTTGGGGGGTCGGTTTCTATTCTGGAAAGAAGCGGATTTCCCGCCTTGTTTAAAGGGGATGCCAGATCGGCCGCCTGTGTTGGCAATGCTGGGGAACAGTGCCGTTTTAAACGCTTTTAGTACTAAAACGCCTCTTGCGATTGTGGGGGCGCGTAATGCTTCTTTAAATGGTCAAAAATTCGCGGACTCCCTTGCGGAGGAACTCGGAAAACGTGATTTTCTTGTTATTTCTGGGTTAGCACGGGGTATCGATGCGGCGGCTCATAAAGGAAGCCTTAAAACAGGCACAGGAGCCATTTTGGCAGGTGGTGTTGATGTGGTATACCCGCCCGAAAATATCTATTTATATGAGCAAATCAAAAAAGAAGGACTTCTCTTGTCAGAAATGCCGCTTGGTCAGGCGCCGCAAGCTTCTCTTTTCCCAAAACGTAATCGCGTTATCGCGGGGATAAGTGTCGGTGTTATCGTCGTTGAGGCGGCTCTCCGCTCGGGATCGTTAATTACTGCGAATTTCGCCCTTGAATATGGGCGTGAAGTATTTGCAGTTCCTGGATCACCGTTTGATCCACGGTGTCGTGGCACCAATGCTTTGCTGAAGAAAGGAGCGACACTGGTTGAAAGCGTAGAAGATGTGATGCAGGCGTTTAACTTGTTCTCTTTTCCTATTGCCCAAACAACTACTCCACTAGAAAATGTGCCCCTAGAACCTGTTTCAGAAGATGTGGTTAAAAAGGCGCGCCTTCAGCTGTTGTCGCTGCTCTCAACGGCACCAACGAAAGTGGAGGCGTTGTTGGAAGCAATGCCGTATCCTTTGTCCGCCGTTCTCACGGCGCTTGTAGAGCTTGAAGTTACTGGGCAGATCAGCTACACAACGGGGCAATACGTATCTCTGAATGCCCAGGCGTTTTCTGAAGAAGTAATGGCTTATGAAGCTCGTTCTTGTTGAATCTCCCGCGAAAGCGAAAACCATTGGTAAGTACCTGAGTAAAGAGTACCAGGTGTTGGCAACTTACGGACATGTACGCGATTTACCCTCGAAAAGCGGAAGCGTTGAACCAGAAAACGATTTCGCATTTCACTGGGAACTTGAGGCGCGTGGAGCGCGTCAGATGAAAGAAATTGTTCGCTCCTTGAAAGGAAAAACCCAGCTGCTACTGGCTACCGATCCAGATAGAGAAGGCGAAGCGATCGCCTGGCATGTGGAAGATGTGCTCCGACAAGGAAAAGCGCTGCAGAACGTCGAGGTGCAACGTGTGGTATTTCATGCGGTGACAAAATCCTCTATTTTGGAGGCGTTACAGCATCCTCGAAGCATCAATGCGTCGCTTGTTGAAGCATATTTGGCACGTCGCGCGTTGGATTATCTTGTGGGGTTCACACTTTCTCCTGTTTTGTGGCGTAAACTTCCTGGCAGCCGTTCTGCAGGTCGTGTGCAGTCTGTGGCTCTACGTTTGGTGGTGGATCGTGAGGTGGAGATTGAGAAATTTAACACCCAAGAGTTTTGGTCGATTACCGGCACATTCTTGACATCTCATAACGACACTTTTGAAGCAAAACTATCAGCCATTGGAAAAGAAAAACTCGATAAATTTGCAATAAAGAATCAGCAGGAAGCGGAAAATGTTCTGCGTCGGTTGCGTGCGACCTCTTCTTATTTCAAGGTCGTGTCACTTGAAAAGAAACGAGTAAAGCGTCATCCTTACGCGCCTTTTCTTACCTCTACGCTTCAACAAGACGCTTCCCGAAAGCTTGGATTTTCCGTGCGCAAAACAATGCAACTTGCACAAAATTTGTACGAGGGAATGGATATTGGTGGGGATTCTGTCGGTCTTATTACGTATATGCGAACAGACAGCGTGTCTGTTGTGCCAGAAGCTGTACAGACAGCACGTAAGATGATTGCGGATACTTTTGGGGCGTCTTATGTACCGGAATCACCACGCGTGTTTCAAAACAAAGTGAAAAATGCGCAAGAAGCGCACGAGGCTATTCGTCCAACGGATCTTACGCGCACTCCAGAACAACTGAAAACCAAATTGCCAGCGGATCATTTTGCGTTGTACTCCTTAATCTGGCGGCGCATGGTGGCTTCTCAAATGGCAGCGGCGTTATTCGATCAGACGAGCGTCGATTTGGCGAATGAGGAATTTGTCTTCCACGCTACTGGATCCACGCAGGTATTTGATGGATTCTTAAGACTCTATGAAGAAACGCGGGATGAGCCGCAGGATGTGAACGCTGTTTTGCCTCCTCTTTCAGAAGGAGAAAAGACCACTCTGCGCACGCTTGCGCCACTGCAGCATTTTACACAACCTCCTCCTCTGTACACTGAGGCAAGTCTCGTGAAAAAACTGGAGGAATTAGGCATCGGGCGTCCATCGACGTATGCGAGCATTTTGCAGGTATTACGCGATCGTGGTTACGTGCGTACTGAGAAAAAAGTGTTTTTCCCAGAAGAGCGGGGTCGTCTTGTTACGGCCTTTCTTACAAGTTTCTTTAAGACATATGTAGAGTACACTTTCACAGCGGATTTAGAACAGAAATTGGACGACGTTTCTAATGCGCGACTGGCATGGAGAGAGGTGCTGACGCAATTCTGGACGGGCTTTAAAGATACAGTGGATGCAGCAAAGACGCTTTCACTGACCGAAGTCATAGAGAAACTCAATCAAGAGTTACAAGATCATATTTTCCAGAAGTCTGAAGATGTTGAAGAGGCCCGTCAATGTCCTGACTGCAAAAAAGGACGGCTTAGCTTGAAGCTCGGGAAATTTGGTGCTTTTGTCGGATGCTCGGCGTATCCAGAATGTCGATATACACGCCGTTTAGAGATAGCGGAGTCTTCTACAGAAGCAGAATCCGACAAAGTAGAGCAACGAGGCCCTAAAATTTTGGGGAAGGACGATGCTGGAGAGGAGATTGTTTTGCGTACAGGACGGTTTGGCCCCTACGTACAACGGGGGAATACTGTTCCGACCAAAACGGCGGCGCGATGGACAAAGACGGCGGAGAAAACAGCGACAAAAGACCAATCCGCCAAGAACCAGCTTTCAATGCAAGAAGAACAGCCGCGTGTGCGGGCTTCTATTCCACGTGGTCTTGATCCAGAAAATATTACGTTAAAACAAGCCCTTGTTCTGCTTTCTTTGCCTAAAAAATTGGGTGTGTGTGAGAAAACAGGTCATCCTGTGACGATAGGTCACGGTCGCTTTGGCCTTTTTATTCGCCGAGATAATCAGTACCTTTCCATTAGAAAACCAGAGGAGATGTTTTCTCTGGACTTAAAGGAGGCCCTCAGAAGATTAGAAGTGGCACCGCAAAAAACGTCAAAGGAACGTTCGTTTAAGAAAACAACAAAAAGACGCGTGCGCTCCTAGTTTCCGGAGCTTTCGTTTTTCTGGACAATCCAATTTTGCATCGGCAAGGTAAGGAAAAGAGGAGGTTCCGTTTTTCAAAGAATCCCTACCTTTGTCTTTGTAAGAACTCGTTGTTAAGAAGTAATGTTATCTAATTTCAAACTCAGAGATGCTTGCAAGAAGGCGTCGATATCTCCGTCGAGTACGGCTTGTGCGTTGCTTTTCTCTACTCCTGTACGAAGATCTTTGACCATTTGATACGGTTGCAATACATAAGATCGAATCTGGTGGCCCCAACCGATTTCCGACTTATTTGCCGCCTGATCCGCAAGGGCTTTTTCTTTCTTGCGTAATTCCAATTCATATAAGCGTGAACGCAGCATATCCATCGCAACGGCTCGATTACGATGCTGCGATCGATCCGTTTGGCACTGCACCACGATACCAGAAGGTATGTGCGTGATACGAATAGCGCTTTCTGTCTTATTGACATGCTGGCCCCCCGCGCCAGAGGCCCGATACGTATCAATCCGAAGATCTTTTTCCTCAATGGTGACGTGGATAGCGTCATCAATGGCAGGATAAACCCAGACAGAAGCAAAACTTGTGTGCCGTCGTGCGTTCGCATCAAAGGGGGAAATACGCACGAGCCGATGGACTCCTGACTCTGTCTTCAGCCATCCATACGCACGAAATCCTGCAATTTTTAGGGTTATCGACTTAAGTCCCGCTTCTTCTCCGGGACTTTCTTCGAAGATCTCTACCTTGTAGCGATGTGCTTCGGCCCAGCGGGTATACAGTCGGGACAGCATCTCCGCCCAATCTTGTGCTTCTGTTCCTCCTGCTCCCGCATGGATTTCAAGGTAGCAATCATTGGTATCCGCTTCGCCGGAAAGTAAGTTTTCCAGCTGATATGCATCTATGCGTTTTGCTAAGTCCTGTAAAAGTGTTTCTGCTTCGTGTACAGAAGTGTCGTCTTTCTCTTCTATTGCCATTTCTAATAAGGCAAGCGCGTCTTCCAATTCTTGAGTATAGGCTTTGAACCGACGGAGTTCTTCTTCAAGAGTAGAACGTTCCTGCATGATTTTCTGGGCTTGTGTAGGATCCTCCCACAAAGAAGAATCAGCGGCTTGTGCATTCAGCTGATCTAAGCGCGCTAATGAGGCATCCCAGTCAAAGAAACCCCCTGACGAGGTGCAGGGCTTCACGCATATGCGCAACAAGATGTTCTATTTCTTCACGCATTATTACTCCTTAGCGCTATCACTGGCATCTGGATTTCCCACAACTGCATGGATTTCATCCATACTAATAGAGGTCTGGGGAACAATTGTCGAAATCGCATGTTTGTAAACAAGTTGTATTTGTTCCTCCCGTCTTAGTAGGAGTGCAAAACTATCAAAAGACGTGATATTGCCGAGTAACTTGATGCCATTGACTAGGAAAATCGTTACAGGAAGATGGTTTTGTCGGAGATAATTCAAAAAAGCATCTTGTCCGCTTGCGGGTCGCTTTTTAGGAGCGGTATCTTTTTGTTTTGATTGCTCTGAACAGCTGGGTACATCTTGTGTCGACATTACTCGGGTTGCTCCTATTTATGGCGGAACGTAATGCGGCCTTTGGTGAGATCATAGGACGTCATTTCGATGTTTACCTTATCTCCCGCGAGAACACGAATGCGGTTTTTACGCATACGGCCAGAGGTGTGCGCTAGCACGACCTGATCGTTTTCAAGCTGTACACGGAACATCGCATTGGGCAGAACCTCCACCACCGTGCCGGACATCTCTAATAGGTCTTCTTTAGGCATTTTCCTCCTGATTCGTAAAGGGCCATTGTAACGACGCAACAGGTGAATAAAAAGTTACTCACTGTAGAATTCCAAGAGCTGGCGTTTCTCTGCGGTTTTTTTGCAACATAAGGGAACACGTCCTTGATCTTCCTCCGAAGAGTCAGTAGCTTTTGTACAAACGAATCGGAGGGGTGTTGTGACGCGTGCTTTTGTGTTTCCTGGACAGGGATCGCAATTCGTCGGCATGGGCAAAGAGCTCTACGACGCTTTCCCAGCGGCACGGAATGTCTTTACGCGCGTTGACGACGCGTTATCTGAGCATCTTTCTCATCTTATCTTTCATGGACCAACAGACCTTTTAAGAGAAACACACAATGCGCAACCTGCGCTTATGACTGTGAGCCTTGCTGTAGCGCATGTTCTGGAGGAAGAAGGCGGTTTTTTGTTGGCAGAAAAAAGCGCTTATGGTGCCGGACATTCCTTAGGGGAATATGCCGCCTTAGCAGCATTCGGCGCGTTGTCTTTAGAAGAGACAGCACACCTTTTACGCCTGCGTGGCCGCGCTATGAAGGTAGCAGTACAGGCAGGATCCGGTGGTATGGTAGCCATTTTAGGGCTAGACAAACCAACAGTTCAGAAGATTGTGCAGGAGGCTGAAGTGGAGGGTGTTTGCGCGATTTCAAATGACAATTGTCCTGGGCAGTTGGTCGTAAGTGGAGAGAAAAATGCTCTCGTCGTGGTCGAACGTCTTGCCATAGAAAAAGGGGCTAGGCGCATTGTACCTCTTGATGTCAGTGCACCTTTCCATTGTTCTCTTATGGAATCCGCCCGAGAAACAATGCGTGGTGCTTTTTCTAGTATTTCGATGAATGATCCGGTGATTCCCCTTATTTCAAATGTAACTGCAGCACCCGTATCAAAAAAATCTGCCATTGTACCTCTCCTTATAGATCAAATAACGCATTGCGTCCGATGGACGGAAAGTGTTCAGTGTATGATCTCTTTGGGCGTAGACCATTTTATAGAAATCGGTGCTGGACGTGTTTTGACGGGGTTGATTCGACGTATTGCGTCATCAGTGCGAATCAGTACACTAAATACGCCGCAAGATATTGAAACATTTTTAAAAGAAAATAGCTAAAAAGCGAGGAGAGTATGTTTGATCTGACTGGAAAAGTGGCGCTTGTTACCGGAGCCACAGGGGACATCGGCGCTGCCATTGCGCGTACATTGCATGCGGCCAATGCGACGGTGGCGCTATCCGGTACGCGACGCGCCGTACTTTCTAAGCTTGCCGGTGCGCTTAAGGAGCGTGCGCATAGCTTTCCATGCAATCTGACCGATACAACTGAAGTCGAAAAATTGATTCCGAACGTTGAACGCGCTCTTGGCAACGTGGATATTCTTGTCAACAACGCCGGCGTCGTGCGTGACAGTTTATTGATGCGTATGCCGGATGAAGCTTGGGAACATGTCATTACGGTCAACTTAGAAGCAACTTTTCGTCTTATGCGCGCAGTCACAAAAGGTATGCTGGAGCAACGTTGGGGACGCATTATCAATATCACCTCTGTTGTCGGTGTAACGGGAAACGCAGGACAAGCTAATTACGCCGCTTCAAAGGCAGGACTTATCGGGCTTACGAAAGCGGTCGCCGCAGAAATTGCCACGCGCAACGTTACTGTTAACTGCGTCGCACCGGGCTTTGTCTCTTCTGCGATGACGGAGGCGTTAACCGATGGACAGAAGCAGCGCTTTAAAGAAGTTATTCCTATGCGTCGGGCCGGGAAGCCAGAGGAAATAGCAGCGGCTGTGTTATTTCTGGCGAGCGAGGAGGCGTCGTACATAACGGGACAGACGATGCACGTCAACGGCGGCTTGGCCATGATCTAACAAAAAAGAGACTGCGAACTTTTGGAAGATAGTAAACCCACGCGGCGCATGTTTCACATTGTGAGAGTATTAAACAGCTCTTTTCAATTTTGCATTACATAAGGAGAAATGAAGATTCCAGGAGAAGAACAGTCTATAGTCAGGTGTATTGGCTTTGAAAAGAGTGCGTTCTAGAGGGCATTTTACTTTCTAAAGAAAGTCCTTTAGGGTAGCGCTCATGTCGGATGACCAAATAAAAAGGTGTTTTATGCAGCCGAAAAAAAAGATTTCTGAGTTTCAAACGCTGAAGCGCGTTATTTTATCGTGCGTAGCGGGAAGTTCGCTTGAATGGTTTGACTTTGCTCTTTATGGGTATTTTGCGGCTATCTTGGGACGTACGTTTTTCCCTTCAGGAGATTCCTTTCAGCAGCTCATTGCTGCTTTTGGTGCCTTTGCTTCTG
>JAISRK010000008.1 GCA_031273665.1 Holosporales bacterium | reverse complement strand
CAGGAACGTTCTTTCTTTTTTCAAGCGATGCCGATCTACCAACGCGGACAGTTTAATGGCGTAGTGATCACGTTTGACGACTTAACAGATCTTATCGTAGCTCAGAAACAAGCGGCCTGGTCTGATGTTGCGCGCCGCTTAGCGCACGAAATTAAAAATCCACTAACTCCTATTCAACTGTCTGCAGAGCGATTACTCAAAAAATATCTTCCTCAAATTGCGCATGAGTCGCAAACGTTTACGCAACTTACGCAAACAATTGCACAGCAAGTGGAGAATATCCGAAAATTGCTCGATGAATTCAGCCTTTTTGCCCGATTGCCTACGCCTACTTTTCGCTCGTGTGATGTCCTAAAAGTCTGTCAGCAAGCTGTCTTTTTGGTGCAGACGACTTTTCCTCACATCCATTTTACATGTACTTGCAAAAGCGCATCTTCTTGTCTCATGATGCAAGGAGATGAAGCGCTTCTCCATCAAGTCATTATGAATATGCTTCAAAATGCGGCTCAAGCCTTGTTACAATTGCCTGTTGCGCGGAAAAGTCCAAAAGTTACGGTCAGTCTTACAGCGCGTGAAGAGGAGATTTGTATCAGTGTTTGCGATAATGGTCCTGGCTTCCCGGAAGAGCATCTTCAGCGGTTGGCAGATCCCTACGTCACCTTTGCACAAGGAGGAACAGGTTTGGGCTTGAGTATTTCGAAAAAAATCGTTCAAGACCATGGGGGATCTATGATATTAAAGAATAACAGCAAAGGAGCAGAGGTGAAATTGATGTTTCCTATAAACAGAGGAAAGGGGGCAGTAGCTCTATGCAATCAAAAATCCTGATTATTGACGACGAGCCAGAGATCCGCCGTCTTATGTCAGAAATTCTTGAAGATGATGGGCACAGCACGATGCGTGCGGGAGATCTCGCAGAGGCATTGCGCTTGGCAGAAACACAAAAGCCGACCATGGTGTTTTTAGATTTGTGGTTGCATAACGATATTTCTGGCGGGATTAATGGACTAGAACTTTTGCAAGAGCGCTTTCCTGATGTGCCGGTTGTTGTGGTTTCTGGTCATGGGACGATCGAGATTGCGCTTGATGCCATGCACAAGGGGGCGTACGACTTCATCGAAAAGCCGTTTGTGACAGAGCGATTGCTTGCTACGGCACGACGTGCTTGTGAAGTAGCGCAATTAAAGAGAGAAAACTCCCACTTGCGTTTTAAGAAACGTTTGGAGACGTGTCTTGTTGGTCATTCTTATGCCTTATGCAACATTCAAAAGTTGATAGATAAAGTCGCTCCTACAAACAGCCGCGTTTTTATCCACTGTCCCGTAGGGGGCGGGGGAGAAAGCATCGCTTTAGAAATACATGAAAAGTCATTGAGGAGAAAAGAACCATTTATTATGGCGAATTGCTCCATTACAAATGCTGAACGTTTGGATAAAGAGCTCTTTGGAGAAGAGAGCGCCGGCTTAATACATGCGGGGCTCTTGGAGCGTGCCATAGGAGGGACGCTTTTCCTTGAGGATGTTACGGATATGCCGCTTGATATCCAGACGAAATTGCTACGCGTTCTTCAGAATGGTACCTTTACGCGTATCGGGGGAACGCTCCCTATCTCTACAGACGTGCGTATTATTAGTTCTACTGTGATGCCACAAAAAGTGCTCCATTTTGACGCAGGGGGTTTTCGTCAAGACTTGTATTATCGATTGAGCATCGTCCCCATCGACATTCCTCCATTGGCAGAGCGCCGAGAAGATATCGTGCCCCTTATCCACCACTTTTTGGCACATGCGGACACCTGTTTCGGTTTAGCTCCACGACGTGTGAGCGATGATCTGTTATCTGTATTGCAAGCATATCATTGGCCGGGGAACATGCGTCAAGTGCGCAATGTTGTCGAGTGGATGCTGATTATGGCATCAGGTTTAGATGCCACAGAGGAGATCGGTCTTGATTTTCTTCCTCCCGAAGTTTCTCGTTCCGCAGAGATTACAATGCCCGCTGCGCACGCCGCGAAATTGATTTCGTTGCCTTTTAGAGATGCGCGTAGCATCTTTGAACGCGATTATCTGATGGCGCAGGTTGAGCGCTTTTCCGGAAATATATCTCAGACAGCGGAGTTTATCGGTATGGAGCGCTCTGCTTTGCACCGGAAACTCAAAAGCCTCCGGGTTGCGGTGCACAGGAGCGAAGAACGTAAGTCGTTATGACGAAGAAGTTGTGTGCCAGGATATGTGGCCTTAAAGAGGACGCAGGGGACGTGTTCGTGGGGCGGCATTTCTTGCTGTTCAGTATTGTTTTCTTTATGCTCATCCTGGGAGTATACAAAGCGCCATGAAAAATCCATTTTGTAAAATATTTTTTGCTATCGCGTCATTTGTTCTTGTTTGCACGAAAAGCGGAGCGACAGAAGACACGATACGATTCGTTACCTGTGCGGATTATCCTCCTTTTGAGTATTTTACTGACGGAGAAATCGTTGGGTTTGATATAGATTTGGCGCGATTAGTAGCGCGGAAACTCGGCAAAACGGCGGTGTTCGAAAATATGCCTTTTTCAGCTATGTTTGCCGCTTTACAAAATGGCATGGTGGACGTGGGCGTTTCCACCATCACCGCAACAGCAGAAAGGCGCAAAAATATCGATTTTTCCTCACCATATTATACAGGTTCTCTCGTTGTCCTTTTTCGAAAAGGAGAGCCGGTTGCCGACAAAACCCAACTCAGCCAGCAAAAGGTTGCGTGTCAATTGGGCACGACGATGGAAATTTGGTTAAAAGATCATGTGCCAAATGCAGAACGTGTTATTATGGACAACAACAATCAAGTGGTTCAGGCTGTTATCAGTGGCCACGTCAGGTGCGGCTTAATGGAGACGAGTCAGGCCAAAGCTTTTAGTGCCAAAACGGGACTTCAATGGAATGAGATTGCGTGCTGTGACGCGGGGTATGCGTTCGCCTTTAAAAAAGGGTCACCGTTGCGCAAAGATTTCGAGGCAGCGCTAGCGGAGTTGCAAGCTGAGGGAGAGATTCAAAAATTAGGGCAAAAATGGTTGCATCACTGAGTGCACTATGAGCGCTTCTATGGTGCACCTCCTTTCTTGCTTTTTGTACGTAGGTGCGGGGCTTGCTTGTACATTAGGGTTGCTTGTTGGCGGTCTTTTCATTGGCGTCGCTCTCGGCACGCTGCTGTCTGTTCTGCGTTATAACGATATAGGAAGCGCGTTTATTACGGCATTTGTCTCGATTATTAGAGGTACGCCTCTTATCCTGC
>JAISRK010000001.1 GCA_031273665.1 Holosporales bacterium | reverse complement strand
AGCACCACCACATTGCGTGCATGTCCTTTCCATGGTGAAGAACCCTTGGGAAAAGCGAACCGTCCCTGTACCACGACAGGCAGAACATGTGACGGGCTGCGCTCCGCCCTCCGCTCCCGTTCCTTTGCACGCTGTACAAGCAATGGGCAAGCGCAGTTTTAGACGCACTTCTTTGCCATGAAAGGCTTCTTCCAGTGTCAACGACACATCGTGACGCAAATCGGACCCGCGCACACGCGTCTCTTGACGTGCAGAGCCATGCCCCATACTACCGGAGAAAATTTCCTCAAAAATATCTGAGAACGCCCCTCCTCCCATGTTGAAATTAAAACCACCGCTTTGTGCTCTGGGATCGAAGCCCCCACCTTGGAACGCGGCATCTCCGAACCGATCATACGCGGCACGTTTCTGGTCGTCTTTCAAGATATCGTAAGCTTCGTTAATTTCTTTGAATTTTTGCTCTGCCGTTTTATTTCCCGGATTTTTATCCGGATGGTATTTTACAGCGAGCTTGCGAAACGCCTTTTTCAACTCGTCTTGCGAGGCCGAGCGCGATACGCCTAAAACAGCATAATAATCCTTCGACATGTAAAATGCTCTCAAGCAGAAAGGGCCCTCACGACACCTTTTCTATGCGATCTTTTGAGGGGTTACTATATATCGGTGTGGCTCTTAATGCAAAGGCTCTAAATCCTCTTCGGGGAGATAGTGATGCCCGAGACGATGCATCTGCTCTCTTTCGGCCAGGATTTTCTCACGCTTAGCTTGTCGTGCTTTTTCTTCACGCTCGAAAACTCCACAGCGTCTTCCATATTCGTTAAGACCGAAAAACACGGTGGCATTGATTACCATGCTCGGGAAAAGACCGTAAATATTAAAACGCGCTTCTAATCTAAAAACCGTCCAGAGCAAAATCGTCAGAACACCGATCCCCGCTGCCCATATGAACGCTTGTTGAGTGCTTTTATACCCAAAAACACTGGCGATAAGGGGAATCACCACCGTTCCTATCCAAAAGCTATCAAAATACAAAATAACATCAATGATGTTCCGAAAATATAAAGCGACAACGATCGACGCAAGTCCTAAACCAAAAGAACCGTACCTGGCATATCGCAATATTTGACCGTCCGTCAGAACACGCTTTTTACATGGCACCACAACATCACAGATCATCATGACACTTGTTATGTTAAGATCGGAGTCCACCGTTGACATAATAACAGCGAGTAAGCCCGCAATGATCAGTCCCTGCAATCCCGCTGGCGCAGCAGTTTGAATGACGTACATCACTGCGATGTTAGGGTCGATATTGGGGCTTGTCGCTAGGGCGCTAAACCCAATACATATAGGGCATAAAATAATGGAAAAACAAACGACAGCACTGAAACAAAAGGCCACTCTCAGCTGCGACACTCCTCTTCCCATGAGCAGACGTTGTATCCAAGCAGGGTTCAACATCCATAAAATCCAAGTGATAAGAACAGGGACGTATTTCAAAGGTTGCTCCCACAACGAGACAAGACTGAGATGCTTTTCTGGGACAGTATTTAAAATAGTATCCAGGCCTCCTGCGTTCATAACCGCCAGATAGGCGAGCACCGGAACAGCAACGACGACTCCAAGAAATTGAATGGAGTCCGTGACAAGTACCGCGCGTATTCCTCCAAAGGCAGAGTACAGAATAAAAACACCACACCCTAGCGTGACCCCCCCAAAATATGAGATTCCTAAGCACCCCTGGAATAAGAACCCTATCGCACAGACTTGCACAGCGACGGACCCTAACGAGCACAGTACTCCCGCAACGCCTGTAATAATTTCGCCTGCCCGTCCCCAAAAAATATAGGACATGCCTCCTGGGCTTATAGCGCTGCCAAGAAATCGTTCCATACGCGGTGCGATCAATATCCCCACCGTAAGCAGCTGGATGCAGCCCCCCACTCCACAAAGAAGAGGAAAAATAATGCCAACGGTGAAGGTTTTTTCAGCAAGACCTTGTACACCACCAACATATGTTGCCACGATTGTCGCGAAAAGAGCTGCCGCTGAAACGTTGCCGTTATCAACAGCAAATTCTCTTATTGTTTTCGTGCCTCGGCCACTCCATATGCCCAAGGCCAACATCGCCAAAAGACTAGTGACGACAATAACGAGATTAATATCCATATCCTCCCCTTTTCCTCCGAAAAAACCCTTCCTGTCTTACAATCCTCCGACCATTCTAAACGATAGGAGACTCCCAGTCATCAGCCTCAAGATACGGCTTTCCTGAGAGATGGGTCCGTTTCCTCTCTTCCAAAATTTTTAAGCGTCTTTCCTTTTTTTCTTGTTCTTCACGTTCAAGGACACCGTGGCGCTTTCCATACTCACTCAAACCAAAGAACACAATGGCATTGGAGACCCCACCAACAAGGCTATAGATAACAATTCTCTCAAGATCAAAAACCTTCCAAAGCGTCATTGTAACCGCGCCGACTACCGCCGCCCAGACAAATGCTTGTTTGCTGCCTTTATAGCCGAAAATACCTGCCAACATGGGGATTGTCACAACCGAAAACCACAAACCCTCGGCATACAGTATGAAGTCGATAACACACCGAAAATACAACGCCCCGAAGACAGCAAAAAGACCGAGAAAGAACGTCGCATACCGGGCATAACGTAACATTTGTAGGTTACTTAAAACGCGCTTGCTCCACGGCAGAACGAGATCACAAACGGTCATTACGCTCGCAATGTTCAGACAAGAATCCGCTGTCGACATGATCACGGCCATCAGCCCCGCAATAGCAAAACCTTTCAGACCCACGGGAACAACTGTTTGCACAACATAGGTCATTGCCGCATATGGTTCGAGCTGAGGATTCAGTGTGAGGGCACTTAGGCCAATCGGAATTATGACAAACATAAAAGCCGTTGCGATCAACGCGCTGATATAAAAGGCATTTTTAACTTGTTTAACATCTTCTCCCATCAAAAGACGTTGAAGAAGGTATGGGAGCATCCACGGGATCATCCAAATGAGGATTTGCGGAACGTAGCGTGGCAGGTCTTGGAAAAGAGGATCAAGTGTTATTCTGTCGCCGGGCACATTGGCTAATATCACCTCAAAGCCGCCCGCCCGCGATATGGCAAAGTAGGCAACCAGCGGCATTATTACTAGCATAATAACGCATTGCACAATGTCTGTTGCAACAACGGCGCATATTCCGCCAAATGTGGAGTAAAGAACTAGAACGCCGAAGCCGATAAAAACCCCGAGCTCATAAGAAACTCCTAGCAATTCCCGGAAGATAAAACCCATGGCTCCGACTTGCGCGGCAACTGCACCAACAGAAAATAGGACGCCAATAATTCCTGTAACAATCTCACCAGAACGCCCAAAAAAGAGGTGCATCAAACCGCCTGGGCTGACAGCAGTCCCCAAATATGCCTTCATACGTGGAGCGATCACCCCCATAATCGCGATCGACGCAGCACCGAGCACATAGAAGAAAGGAATAATCATGCCAGAGGCAAACGTCTTTTCTGCAAGACCTACAGTCGACCCGCCGCCAACAAGACTTGCCACTATCGTCGCCACAAGAATCCACATCGGGAGACCGCCGCGGCTAATAGCATACTCACGCATCGTTTTAACGCCACGGCCACTCCATATACCCAAGGCCAACGTCCCTAAAAGGTACAAAGCGACAATACTAAGGTCGATGTCTATGATACCCCCCTCTTCTTCTCCCTTCCCCCAGTTTGACGATAATTCATTCCTGGAATCAAGAAAAAAATCTATGAAAAAACTTTTTACGGAATATAGAAGGAGGGGACATTGGGAATATAAGAAGCTCTATCCGAATGAACAGAACGGTCGAGACTAGGGTGTAAACGTGCCGCGCAATTGTCTAGCAACACGCACAAATCAGGAGCACGAAAGAGTAAAAACGCTGCGCCAAACGTCAAAAAAGCGCTGAGGATGAAGGAGGAGTACGACAAAAGCAAAAGGACACTGACCAATCAGTGCCCCATTGCTCTTTCCTTGTTCTCTATTTACCCATTTCCTTCTTTTACTTCCTCGAAGGAAGCATCGACGACATCCGCCGATTGAGGATCTGACGTGTTGGAGGGAGAAGCCTGTGCGGCAGCTGCCTCCTCTTGGGTGGACTTATACACTGCCTCTCCTAGTTTCATCGCTGCCGAAGAGAGCGCTTTTATCTTTTCTTGTATAACGTCTTTGTCCTCTAAAGTAACAGAGGCCTTGAGATCCGCTATAGCCGCCTCAATAGCAGACTTCTCATCTGCGGATATCTTGTCCCCATGTTTGGAAAGCGCCTGCTCGGTAGAGTGCATCAGTTGATCGGCCTGATTGCGCGACTCAACAAGTTCTCGACGTTTACGGTCTTCTTCCGCGTGCGTTTCTGCTTCTTTCACCATCTGATCAATATCTTCTTTAGAAAGACCTCCAGAGGGCTGAATACGGATCGTCTGCTCTTTGTTCGTCGCTTTATCTTTTGCCGCCACATGAACAATGCCATTGGCATCGATGTCGAATGTTACCTCGATTTGCGGCATACCTCGCGGAGCTGGCGGGATTTCTTCCAAATTAAATTGGCCAAGCAGCTTGTTGTCCGCAGACATCTCGCGCTCTCCCTGAAACACTCGAATCGTCACCGCCGTTTGATTGTCTTCCGCCGTTGAAAAAACCTGACTCTTCTTCGTCGGAATCGTCGTATTGCGATCGATCAGACGTGTAAACACACCTCCAAGCGTTTCGATCCCTAAAGATAATGGCGTCACGTCCAATAAAAGAACATCTTTCACATCGCCCTTCAGAACACCCCCTTGAATGGCTGCACCGACGGCAACCACCTCGTCTGGATTAACTCCACGATGCGGTTCACGCCCAAAGAAAGACTTAACGGCTTCAATAACACGCGGCATACGCGTCATACCACCGACTAAAACGACTTCGGAAATGTTCTTCACGCTAATTTCTGCGTCACTGAGCGCCTTTTTGCAGGGCTCGATCGTACGTTGAATCAAATCTTCGACAAGCGCTTCAAATTTTGCGCGTGTAATCTTGACTGTTAGATGCTTTGGCCCGTTGGCATCTGCTGTAATAAACGGCAGATTCACTTCCGTCTCAAGAGCAGAAGAAAGCTCCATCTTAGCTTTTTCAGCGGCTTCTTTGAGACGCTGCAAGGCGAGCCTGTCTTGACGTAAATCGATGCCAGCATCGCGCTTAAACTCGTCCGCCAAGAAATCGATCAATCGTTTATCAAAATCCTCTCCTCCCAAGAACGTGTCTCCATTCGTCGCCTTGACTTCAAAGACTCCGTCACCGATCTCTAAAATGGAGACGTCAAATGTCCCGCCTCCCAAATCATAAACAGCAATAATACCGCTGCCCTTTTTATCCAACCCGTACGCAAGAGCTGCCGCCGTTGGTTCGTTAATAATGCGCAGCACTTCAAGGCCAGCGATCTGTCCGGCGTCGCGCGTCGCCTGTCGTTGAGCATCATTAAAGTATGCCGGCACCGTAATAACGGCTTGGGTCACTTTCTCTCCGAGGAAATGCTCCGCCGTTTCTTTCATTTTCTGCAAAATAAAGGCGCTTATTTGGCTAGGACTATAATCCGTTCCGCAAGCGGTAACGTAAGCGTCCCCGTTTTTGGCCTTCACAATTTTATAGGGAGTTTGATACTTTTTCAGGAGCCCATCATCATAGCGCCGTCCAATAAGACGTTTGATCGCGTAAAACGTACTTTCAGGATTCGTGACCGCTTGACGTTTTGCGGCCTGCCCGACAAGGCGCTCTCCAGACTTCTGAAAGGCGACCATCGAAGGCGTTGTACGGGCGCCTTCTGCATTCTCAACGACGCGTGGTTCGCGTCCTTCCATCACAGAGACACAAGAGTTTGTTGTGCCAAGATCAATACCAATAATTCTAGACATACGTTGTCCCTTTCTTTAAGCAGACACAAATACCGAGGCCCTATTTATAGGCACCCCATCCACGTCCCACCGATATTTACGTAAACCAGTGGAAACAGGAGTGAGGATAGCATACCTTGTAAGAAAATCAAGGTTATGCTACTTTTTTCTGGAGAAAAAATGTCCAATAAGACAAAATTCAACATTTTCACAGACGGAGCATGCAGCGGGAACCCAGGCCCAGGAGGTTGGGCGGCTGTTATTTGCTCCGAGACAAAGCAGCGGGATATATCGGGTGCTGAGCCGAATACAACGAACAATCGCATGGAGTTGAAAGCGGCTATAGAAGCGCTTAAAACGCTGGATCCTGGCGCAGAGGCGCAGATTTTCACCGATAGCACCTATCTGCAAAAGGGTATTACAGTATGGCTTCACGCCTGGAAGGCGCGCAATTGGACAACATCAGCAAAAACTCCTGTGAAAAATAAAGATTTGTGGCTTGAACTAGAGGCTTTGTGTGCCACACACCGTGTCACGTGGTCGTGGATTAAGGGCCATGTGGGACATCCTGAAAACGAGCGGGCGGATCAAATCGCGCGCACTGCCATTATTGGCTTAGCCATGAACACCCCTCTTTAAGCATAAAAAAGCTCTTGAATCAGTGCGCGTTGGCCATAGCTCTTTGAAATCGCTTTGAAGGCTTATGGGCGGACATTGCCTGCGTTTCCAAAAGCACTAACTCTTGATGGATCGCTTCAAGCAAATGCCGACTTCTTTGCTCTAAGGACGCAAACAGACGGTAATTTTCGTGCACAACTTCGGAAAAGAGACGATTGAGATGACAGAGCCGATTCCACTTTTCTGCGTCAATTGGATGTGACTGCCATTCCTTTTGTAGAAGAACGGATAGGCGTGCGTAGTCCGATAAATACGCATTTTTCGACGCACGGAAATTCTGTGCGGACTGTGTCTGTAGAACTCTTAAAGACGCGTTTTCCTTCTCAACTAAACTCAGAAATTTAGCTGTTAAATTGATCATTTGAGCGAGCGTTGTTGGTTCTGCTGTCCCCATTTGCAGCGTCCTTCTGTAGCGTAGAGATTCTCTCTTTTATCGCGTGATGAAGATCTCTCCCTGCAGGAGACATTGCAATAAACTTGCCATATTGCTCGACTAGCATAGAACGCCACATTTCCCCACTCGCGCCCCCTTCTCCTTTAACGGAAGAGAACATGGTATTCAGGAGCATTCCGAAACACAAACTGGCTAAGTCTGTAGCCGCTTGCTCCGTATCTTGAGAAGACATCGCTGGGCAAGGTGGAAAATTTTTCACATTTTTATACAATCCGGAAAAATTTTCCTCTTTCTGCGGGGCGTCATTTGTACGTTTCGCTTCGGAAGCGAAGTTACACTCTAATGCGAAATCAGAAATAGCATCACGCTTACCGTGTACAATTTTCTGGAAAGGGGTTGCTTGATGCAACAAAAGCGCACTGTTGAGCGGAGAGAGGGGTTTCGTTGTTGTCATTTTACATCGCCTCCAATTGTGCCTGAAGCGCCCCTGCCTGCTTAATCGCTTGAAGAATGGTAATCAGATCGCGAGGACTGCATCCTAGCGCATTAAAAGCTTT
>JAISRK010000079.1 GCA_031273665.1 Holosporales bacterium | reverse complement strand
CAGCGTGTTGTACTTGCGTTCAAGCGTCAATGTATTCGTGACATCTTCATACAAGAAGAGAAGTCCTCCCAGTGAATGCGGCGCGATAATACTTCGTAGAGTCGATTCGTTTGGCAGATGTAAGAGATACTCTTTGCTTTCCATAAGTCCCTGGAATAAAGCAATTTGTTCTTTTTTATAGGATGCAAAATCCACAACTTCTGGCAGTTTTCTCTTATGCAATAGTTCTTCTAGGACAGAGCCGAAAGAAGGTGAGGTGTGCAGCCATTTTTCATCTAATCCCATCAAACGAACGTACGCCCTATTAAAACGATTCAAACGCATGTCTGTTCCGAAAATCGCAATCGCGGTGGACAATAAATCGAATATTTCCGCAAAGGCTGTCATATGGCGTTCGAGAGTTTTTTTCGCAGTAACGCTCTCTGTCGCATCGAGCGCAAATCCAATGGTGCCATTCTCAAAAGGCGTTTCGTGCACGATGACATGACAACTTTTCCCATGAGAAATAATGTTTTGTTTCGCCTGTTGAATGGTCTTTTCTCCCAAGGCACGTAAGGCGAGCGTTTTGGCATGCGCCGCGGGACCCTGGATCAACGCAATATTCTCGAGTAAAACGCGTTCGGGCGTCGCTTCTACAATATCCGCATACGCTTTATTGCAGTAATCCACCCGTAAATCTCCAGGCCGACGATGCCAAATAGGAAAGGAAAGAGCATCCAAAAAAGTCAAAAGATGCGCATGCTTTTTTTCTGCTTCTCGCACGGCGTTCTGCCATTGCATTTTTTCTTGTTTGTGAGGGGTATTATCATGCAACCATAAGCAAAGAACGGCTTTTTTCGCGTGGATCACATGGAATCCACGCATACTCACCTGCAAATTTGTTTTACGTGTGGTTAGTTCCAATGAGAAGGTGTTTCTTTCCTTCCGCAACGCATTCAAGCTTTCTTTCAACACAGAGGTCTCATTGAATGAAGCGACAATATCGACGAGGGAAAGATTTTCTACGGGAGATACTCCCAGAATGGACCTAAAGTAAGAAGAACATCCTAAGTAGTGTCGATCGATGTTCCAAACAGCCCACCCATCTTGGGCGGTTTTTCCTATCGCTTCGTACGACACAAGGCGCGTTTTTAGATGCTTTATGCGCCGACGGCTCCATATTCCTCCTCCCACAATCAAAAGGAAAAACAGGAGCAAGAGAATTTCTTCGAAAAATACCTCTAAATAATCCAGTAACGTATCGATCAACGACGTCTCATATCTAACAATGGAACAATGTTATCTAAAATTGGTCATGAGTTGAATATGTTTATATGCCGCCTCTCGCATTCTTGCCACATTGAGCAAGACCACGTACAGTGTTCGCAAAGAAAGGTTTGTTCAGCGGATGCGGAATTTAAGGAACTTTGCCATCATCGCGCATGTTGATCACGGAAAGACAACACTTGTGGATGCAATGCTGCGCCAAGGGGGCATTTTCCGTGCAAACCAGGTGGTGTCTGAGCGCGCATTGGACTCTAATGACTTAGAGCGCGAACGTGGCATTACGATTCTTGCAAAATGCACAGGACTGACGTGGGGACCATGGCACCTTAATATCGTCGACACGCCAGGACACGCAGATTTCGGAGCTGAAGTTGAACGCGTTTTGAGTATGGTCGATGGTGTGCTGGTGCTGGTAGATGCGGCTGAGGGTCCCATGCCTCAGACGAAATTTGTGACTAGTAAGGCGCTGAAGCTTGGGTTGCATCCTATTGTGGTGATCAATAAAGTCGACAAGCCCAACGCACGCCCTCAGGAAGTGGTTGACGCGGTCTTTGACCTTTTCGTCGCATTAGAAGCTACCGATAAACAGTTAGATTTCCCAATTCTCTACGCCTCTGGTCGCCAAGGTTGGGCTGTCCGCGACCTAGAGGAGCCTCGAAAGGATCTGCAACCACTCTTTGAGGCTATCGGTCAGCATATTCCTCTTCCACAAGGAGACCCAGACGCGCCTTTTGCGTTTCTCGTGAGTCTTATTGAGGCCGATCCCTTTTTGGGACGCGTTTTGATAGGGAGGGTATACGCCGGCTCTATTACCGTTAACAGCCCGGTTCACGTGCTGAACCATGAAGGTAAAATTGTTGAAAAAGCGCGCTTGACGAAGCTTCTTGCTTTTCGTGGCCTGGAACGTGTGCCGATAACACGTGCTTCTTGCGGCGATATTGTGGCTATTGCGGGCCTAAAAACAACCACTGTAGCAGATACGATTACGAATGGAGAACATGTCACGCCCATCCCAGCACTGCCGATTGATCCTCCCACATTAGCTATGACCTTTTCGGTCAACGACTCTCCTCTTGCGGGAAAAGATGGCAAAAAAGTCACTTCACGCGCCATTGGAGAGCGGTTATTCAAAGAGGCCGAAGGAAACGTCTCTATCACTGTTCGGGAGCTTGTCGATCAGGAAGCATTTGAGGTGTCAGGACGGGGCGAATTACAGCTTGGGGTATTGATCGAGACGATGCGACGTGAGGGCTTTGAACTTTCCATCAGCCGTCCACGTGTCTTATTCCGAGAGGATCCAGTAACGCGCGCTTGTCTCGAGCCAATGGAAGAAGTGCTGGTCGATGTGGATGAGCCTTTTGTAGGTCAAGTTGTTGAAGAGATATCCGCACGCAAAGGAACGCTGATAGAGATGGCGCCAATGGGCGTTGGACGCACACGCTTGCGATTCTCAGCGCCAACTCGGGGACTCATCG
>JAISRK010000072.1 GCA_031273665.1 Holosporales bacterium | reverse complement strand
CCAGCGCCTCGGGAGTGCTTAGAGCCAGAGTTTCCAGGTGTAGCGTAAAGCACAACCGCAAGTTGCATTGC
This sequence comes from Holosporales bacterium, assembly GCA_031273665.1. GTDB lineage: Bacteria > Pseudomonadota > Alphaproteobacteria > UBA3830 > JAIRMZ01 > JAITIJ01. Next base: position 7,346 of record JAISRK010000072.1, on the reverse strand, counting down.
GTTCCCCTTCCAACAAACCGTTTCAGCGAAATAATCTGCTATTCCTCAAAAGATACAACCTGTGATTGTACTTTCAGCCCTCTGCCCTCCCTTAAATCAGCGCCTGAATGCCCCATAAAGAGGACGTCAAAGAAGCCGAATAAAAGAAGGAAGAGCTGCACTAAGCGATAGAATATCTGTTTTGTGCGCATCCGCCTGGTTTACACAATGTCACGCAACCCACGGTTGTCTTACTGCATTGATAAGAACGTGGAGAGGCGTTGGGAATGGTGAAAGGCTTATCGGGACCTCTGAGTTAACGAGAAAATGTGCCTTTTACCTTCGACTGCTTTTCTGGTAGAAAGAACGAGGCCCCCTTAAAATACAAGCTATAGTTGTTTTCAATATAACACACTGAGATCCTCGTTTGCCAGCTCAGAGCAAGGATGAGAGGATTAGGTTGATCTTGGAATATCTATTTCTATGTTCATTGATTTCGCGTTATTCAACCTATGGTTGTAGTTCTATATGAAAAGAAAATCTATTTCTAATATCTTGTACACAAGATACTCATGTCGATAAGAAAAAAACTCCTCATAATCGGCGTTTTTTCGCTTTATTGTGAGCTCGCCAGAGGATTCTGTACCAACGTTTTCCTAAATTATGGAAATTTTAACAGTCTTGCCCTCTATAACTCCATTTGATCGATTTTTTTAATGGAGAGGTTCAGAGTTCTCGTGAACTACAGTTTGTGGGCTACAATTTCTAGTTGCATCGCCGCGTTCTCCTCTTAAACTATCTGATAATTCGAAGAAAAAGCAAGATAAAAATGATTGAATGAAAAGGAAGGCGGGATAAGCGATAAAAAGAGGTTAAACGGAGGAGAAAACTTCCATTTTTACATTCTCAACTCCCGAATTTATACAACTTGAGGTTGTATCGCTCTGTCGAATTGCTCCAATGAGAATGCTAAACTGCCCCCCGATCTCTCTCGGAAAGTTGAGAAACAACAACTTTTACTGATACCGATGTTAAGAAAGATATCATTGGAAGATCTGCAAAAGTTTTCGATACTCCATAATGCGCCTGTATTTAACGTTCTCTCTTGTTAAGCGCAGAAAGACTTGGAAACGACATTAGAGCGAAAGAAAGGAAGTGATAAGAGCACAAGTCTCACTTTCTTTTCCCATGCGTCACTGCGTAAATACTCAGCGGCTGGATGGAGAAATCTCCCCAATCCCCCGAACAGTCCGCAAAGACGCTTTTCTTTGATCAAAAGAGCGCTTTTTTTTAATTAAGCCGCTCAATCAGACGTTCTAATTCTCGTAAATCGCCAAAATGGAGTTGAATTACTCCTCCTTCATGACGCAAATTGACCTGTACTCGTACTCCAAGCGCCTGTGTTAACTGCTCTGCTAAAATGGCCGCTTCAGAGAGCGTTTCACTGTCTGGCGTTGCCCTTTTCGCCTTACGTTGTTTCTCTGCTTGTCGGACCGTAAGGGCTTTATTAACAATTTGCTCTCCTACTGCTTCAGCATCGTCTCGTCCCACTAAAGTGCGCGCATGCCCAAAACTTAACCGCCCAGCACGAACATGCTCTTTTATAGAGGAGGGCAAGCTCAGAAGACGCAAAAGGTTGGCAATATGGCTGCGACTTTTCCCAATAATACGCGCAAGATGTTCTTGGGTATGTCCAAATTCCGCAATAAGACGCGCATACCCTTCCGCTTCATCGATGCAATTCAAATTCTCTCGTTGTACATTTTCCAACAGTGCATATTCGAGACTTTGTTTATCATCTAAGTCACAGATCAAAGCTGGGAGATCCGCCAGCTGTGCCTGCATCGCTGCCCTCCAACGACGCTCTCCAGCGATGATTTGGTATTTCCCGTTTTCTTCTGGATTGTAACGCACTAGAATGGGTTGCAGGACGCCATTTGTCTTAATGGACGTCGCTAACTCTGCAATCGATTGTTCATCGAGTACATGCCTGGGTTGAAAAGGATTGGGAGTAATGTCTCGCACCGGAATATGCTCTAATTGGTTGTCCTCTGCCAAATCCGGACCCAAAAGGGCCTCCAATCCACCTTTTTGTATCGAGTTCATGATATTTTCTCCTTGATTAGAAATTCTTTTGCTAACTTAATATAGGCCAACGAACCACCGCAACGTGTATCGTGCAATAGCACAGGTTTACTGTACAAAGAGGACTCGCTCACACGTATGTTGCGCGGGATTTTTGTGGTGAACGTTATGTTGGGGAAATGTTTCTCCACATCTTGGGCCACCCGTTGACATAACGTATGACGTTCGTCGAACATCGTGAGAACAATCCCCATGATATCCAATGTTGCGTTGAAATTGCATTTAACGCGTCGAATGGTGTGCATCAGCTGAGCAAGCCCCATAAGAGCAAAAAATTCGCACTGCATTGGAATAAGGACCAGGTGTGCGGCGACAAGAGCGTTTAAAGTAGCGAGCCCCAAACCTGGAGGACAGTCAATAAAAGCGTAATCGTAAGGGTGAGCGTCCGGTGGAGCGTTGGTCGTGGATAAAAAATCGCTCAGGACATGGTGCATGCGGCGTTCTCTTTTCTGCTCGTTAGCCAACTCAATGTCTAGAGACGCCAAATCTGGCGAGGCAGGCAACAACGACAAACGGGGGATGCAGGTTGTGATAATCGACTGGAGCATCGTACTGCGTTTAGTCAATACGGTGTAACTATTATGCGCGAAACGCGTCGTTGTTTGTAAATTGCGTGTTGCGTTTCCCTGAGCATCAAGATCTATCAGAACAACGCGTTTGTGCGCCGCTGCCAACGCCGTAGACAAATTAACGGCCGTTGTTGTTTTCCCAACGCCTCCCTTTTGATTTGCTATGGCAATGACCTTCATAAGCAGCGCTTCACATCCTGTATCACAACGATACGCCCATCAATGTGCGTACGACTTTGAAAAAGCGCTCGCGTAAAACGCCATTTTTTGTTCGCTTCTGTTATTTCTTGAGAAAGCTTCTTGCCCTTGACTAACACGCCTCGCCCATTGGGAGTAAGTTTCGCAAATAATATCTCCATCAAAGAAGGAAGAGGGGCGAAAGCCCGGGCCGTTATTGTATCGAAAGATCCCTCTAATGTCTCAACACGTTGATGATGTACAACACAGGGCACCTCCAATTGACGGCGTACTTCTTGCAGAAACATGGCTTTGCGTGTATTCGACTCGACAAGATGCCATTCTCGTTGCGGATTGAGAATAGCGAGCACCATTCCAGGAAATCCTCCTCCACTTCCGACGTCCAGAACGTGTTTTCCTTCAATGTAGGGCAGCAACTGCACACTATCATCGATGTGTCGTTGCCATATATCCACACACGACGCAACAAGGCCGGTAGCCGTGTTCCATCGCGTAATGAGTGAGACAAAATGCTTGAGCTTGTTATACGCAGAATCGGACACAATGTCTTTATTATAAGAATGTTCCACGTGAAACAATGGGACGAACATGGCGTTTCCTTCTAGGACTTTCCATATGACCCCAACGGTATTTGAGGAAAACTTGAAAATCAAGAAAAAAGTTGATAAAAGGAGAAGGGAAGGGTGCCAGAGAGGTCGAATGGGACGGTCTCGAAAACCGTTGTGCGCTCGTCGGACCGTGGGTTCGAATCCCACTCCTTCCGCCATGCGATGAAAAACGTAGGGAAACGTGTGTATGAGCCAAGAAATCATTTCTCTGCATGGTGTACGTGTCCATAATCTAAAAAATATTTCTGTTGATATTCCGCGCAATGCATTAGTAGTCCTCACAGGAGTCAGCGGGTCAGGAAAATCTTCTTTGGCGTTTGACACCTTATATGCTGAAGGACAACGGCGTTACGCAGAGAGTCTTTCTGCGTATGCGCGACAGTTTTTGAATCTTATGCCTAAGCCTGATTGTGACTCTATTTCTGGATTATCGCCCGCAATCGCTATTGACCAAAGGGGAGGGGCGCATAACCCACGTTCCACCGTTGGAACAGTAACAGAGATCTACGACTATTTGCGAGTTTTATACGCCCGCATTGGAACCGTCTATTCCCCAACGACAGGTTCTCCAGTTTCTTCCATGAGTGCCCCACAAATCTGTGCGCACCTTATGGAGACGTACCAGAACAAACGCCTATATATCCTAGCGCCGATTGCTTGGGATTCCTCTGAAGAACCACATAGCACGCTTTTAGCAATACAACAGGCAGGATTCCAGCGTATCCGAGTGAATGGCCGTTTTCACGAATGGAACGAAGCGCTCTTGCCCTCTTTGACATCGGACACAACCTTGGCTGTCGTCATCGACAGATGTCTTGTACGCGCAGAACAAAGCGACAGATTACTGGATTCCCTCGAAGTGGCATTGCGATGGGGCAAGGGAAAGATAGAAATATACGATCCCGTTACAGAAAGCGTGCAATCGTACTTCTCCTCGGATGATTGGCCGGGCGCCGCTCTTTCTTTGAAAGATATTACGCCGGGCCTTTTCTCTTTTAATAACCCTAAGGGAGCTTGTCTGGATTGCAAAGGCGTGGGCATGCATAGTTTCTTCAGCCCCAATCTCATTGTTCCAGATTCTTCAAAAAGCCTGTTAGAAGGCGCGATAAAACCATGGGCAAGGCTAGGACAAGACGGAACACGTCACGTGTTTAAGCGTGTTACAGAACGATTGAATATTTCTCTGACGGTCCCCTTTCATACGCTGTCCCCTCGTGTGCAAAAAATTCTTCTCACGGGGGAACAAGGCGTATTTTCTGGCGTTATCCCTCATTTAGAGCAGCAATGGAGGACGACAGAAAGTCTGTGGCTACGAGAAGAACTCTCGCGTTATCAAGAATGCACTGTATGTGCGACGTGCTGCGGCACACGGTTGCGCCAGGAAGCGTTGTGCGTCAAAATCTCACAGCAATCTATCGCAGACATTAGCGCGTTTCCTATCAGCACGTTATGTCAATTCCTACAGACACTGTCCTGCTCAGCGCAACAAGCGCGCATCGCAGAGCCGTTGCTTGCCGCAATTAAAGAGCGTCTACAGTTTTTAAAAGACGTGGGGCTCGAATACCTCACATTGAACCGCGCCGCATACACCCTTTCCGGAGGAGAAAGTCAGCGCATTCATCTCGTATCGCGGTTAGGCACGGGTCTGCAAGGCGTATTGTACGTTCTTGATGAGCCTTCTATAGGATTACATCAGCGGGACAACGAACGACTGATCAAAACATTGCAACGCTTGCGCGATTTGGGAAATACCGTCGTCGTTGTAGAGCACGACGCCGATATGATTCGTGCTGCAGACTACATTATTGACCTCGGCCCAGGCGCAGGCCAACACGGGGGAGATGTTGTCTGCGCAGGCGCGTTGAACGATGTACAACAGTGTCCTCAAAGCCTGACGGGAGCATATTTTAACGATACAGCAGAAACCGCTATTCCGCCGAAACGACGGCGATTATCCCAGAAAAAAAGCATCCGTTTACGAAACATCACTGTACACAACTTGCATAATCTCGAAGTGACGATTCCCCTCGGAGGCATCATCGCTGTTTCCGGAGTATCTGGTAGCGGTAAATCCTCTCTTATCCTTGAGACGCTCGTCCCGCGTTTGCAAAAAATGCTTAATAAAAAAGAGAGCGAGAACATCAGCGGTGGAGAACATTTCGAGCGGATTATAACGGTAGATCAAACCCCCATAGGACGCACCCCTCGCTCCAATCCAATAATATACATAGGAGGGTTTTCTCTTATTCGAGAACTGTTTGCCTCTCTTCCGACGTCGAAAGCACGCGGATATACCGCGAAACGCTTTTCCTTCAACCTCAAAGGAGGGCGTTGTGAAGCGTGCCAAGGAGAGGGGGTCAAGCGCATTGAAATGCATTTCTTGCCCCCCATGTTTGTCAAATGCGATACCTGTCAAGGGCGGCGTTACAATCTGGAAACCTTGTCCGTTAAGTTTCGAGGAAAATCCATAGCGGATATTCTAGATATGTCCGTCGCAGAAGCGATAGACTTTTTCCGTAATTTCTCTCTTACATTAGGTAAACTAGATGTCCTACACCAAGTTGGTCTTGGCTATATCACGCTTGGACAAGCCGCCACAACCTTGTCGGGAGGAGAAGCACAACGCGTAAAATTGGCAAAGGAAATTGCGCGTCGTCAAAATGGAAAAACGCTTTACGTCCTAGATGAACCGACGACAGGACTGCACTTTGAGGATGTTAAAAAGCTCCTGATCATACTACATAACCTCGCCGATCAAGGAAACACGATCATTGTGATTGAACACAACTTAGACGTTTTAAAAAGTGTGGACTGGATTATCGATCTCGGCCCGGAGGGGGGAGATAAGGGAGGAGAAATAATCGCACAGGGTCCTCCAGAAGTAATTGCGCGGGCACCTCACAGTTATACTGGGCGGGCGCTGGCCTCCATGCTGTCCTGACGCGCAGAGCGCTTTTTGCGTTTTTGTTAATACTGGTCAAGCTTATACATGGCGCTCCGCCTGATATCAAAGGCCCTTCATACCACGGAGAGGCGCTCTTATATCCGTAAAAATTGCTGAGTGATTGATTCGAAGATGATATCCAGAGGGTTCCGAGCCCCTTACAGATCTTCGAGGGGTCGACATAAACGATTGAAACATGGAAGCGTTCTCTCCCTTTATTAAAACCCAGGCGTCAGATCGAACATCCACGGTAATCTTAGCAAAAGCTTTTCCATACCTCCTACCCAATCGAATATAGCGATTTTCTTCGCAATTCTCCACCCTCTCAGCTTTTTCCGACACCGTAAATAGCTCTCTTCCGCCTCATTTACACTCTCTTCCCCCTTCTTCGTCCTGAGCACACGTTTGCTCTTCTTTGCCTTTTCCCCTCGGCCTTTCCCCTCATACTATCAGCGCTCTCAACTGTTTGAGGGTGGAACGCACAGTGCTTTTACATTCGCTTCGATCTTCGCGACGGCTGTTCTCGTCGTTTTCCCAGCCATAAAAATGCTGCCCACTGTTTCTGCCACATACAGCCGTCGCCTCTTCTTCCCTCTTCCCTATCTTTTTTCCTCCTCCTTTCCCGCGTATAATTAATTTTAGCAACCCTAAATGGCTTTGTTTTTGACAGAATTGCAAAAAAAAGAAAAAAATTCGTCATATAGAGCAAAAAATTTTAGCCTTTTGAATGGAGGTTACTGTGGATTTTTTTTCTCTCAGCAGCCATACAAGCTGCCTATCTTGCTGAGGAGAGATTTGCCAACACGTAGCCTCTCCCTCTTGTCTGTCCATTCTTTGTGTGTTAGAAGGAACGCATCGCGGGGTAGAGCAGCGGTAGCTCGTCAGGCTCATAACCTGAAGGTC
>JAISRK010000089.1 GCA_031273665.1 Holosporales bacterium | reverse complement strand
AGCGTAATGGCCCAGACCGAGGATTTCAATGATGTCTTCCTTGGTACGAGCGATACAGCAGCAAACTTTCGTACTACCAATATCTAAAAACGCTGTATCACGTAGCCGGCGAGAGGGTTTTGCCACAATCGGATGCTCCTACTTTAGCACGTGTGATGACTTTACCTGGAAAGCGTAGGTCAATGCATTCTAACGAACGCTCTAGTATGCCGTCATCCTTTTGCAAAGTATCCAAGAAACGCAACGCGTCTTCTTCGTTATCTTCCGGCAATCGGACACATATTTTATCAGAAAGGAAAACATCCCATCGCCGACCGCCAACCCATACGGCAGAAACGAAACGCTGATATAAGCGTGGGAATTGTTCTAAAACTGCCAGAAATTCTGCAGTGACCTGCGGTGCGCCTTCCCCAATAACCGTCGGGAGATGTGCAAATTGCTCGATAAATTCTGTGCCGAGTAAAGTGCCTTCCGCGTCAATGAGTTGCAAGTCATGTTTGTTTTGCCATAAGGCGATTGGGAAACGCTCGGCGACGCGAATGTATAACGTGGCGGGTAGTTTGCGCTGTACAATCGCAGAGCGCACCCATGGAAAAGCCTCTAAATCCTTGCGGATGGTGTCGATATCCGATGCGAAGATGCAAGGATTCTGGAGCGTGGCTAAGTAACGACGCACGACGTTAACATCAACCTTGTCGCATCCTTCTACAACAACATTTTCCGCGACAAATCCGAATTCAGCAAGAGAACCGGACCACGCGATGTATGCACGATGATACACATCGTAATAGGCTAAAAGTCCAATGAAAAGGCTTCCTCCCACAAGGGAAGAAATCCACTTCACGGCCCAAGGCGTTAAGAAACGGCGATTTCTACGCTTTTTCCGACTAATCATTTTTATCACACCGCGCTTGATCTAGCGTCCATTGCACAAGCTCGTTAAACATCATTCCCGCATGACGAGCTTGATCGGGTAACAACGATGTCGGCGTCATGCCAGATTGCGTATTCAGCTCCAGCACGAATATGTCATGAGGCGCAGAAGCTTCCGAATTGTAACGCAAATCCACGCGGACTGCACCCCGACATTTCAACGCATCATATGCCTGACGCGCGTAGATGAGCGTCCGTTGTCGAACATCTTCTGGCAACGTCGGGTTCAGAATATGCTGTGCAAGCCCGTCTGTGTATTTCGTTTCGTAATCATAGAAGGCATGCTGGGGAACGATTTCCAGAATGCCTAGAGCTTTGTCTGGAAAAACGCTGACAACCAACTCTCTACCGGGGATGTATTCCTCTAACAGAATGCGTTCTCCAAAGCGCCATGTTTTTCGAAGCGCCGATAAATCGGTTGTGTCCGTCACAATATGCACGCCGACACTGGATCCTTCACGAAGAGGTTTCAAGATAAAAGGACGAGGGAAAGGATCCCCATGGATGACTTTATCCCAAGAGAGCACCATTCCTTCGGGAACAGGAATACCCGCGTCTCGAAAAACGGCTTTGGACATCTCTTTGTCCATGGCGATTGCTGATGTCATGACACCGCAGTGCGAATAAGGAATCCCGAGAAGCTCCAGAATGCCTTGAACAGTGCCATCTTCTCCAGGGGTGCCATGGAGCGCATTGATCACCACATGCGGTGCAAAAACCCGTATGCGTGCGATCCAGTCGTTATCCTGTGCGTCGACAACCTGTACCGTGTGTCCAAGCTCTTTAAGGGCCTTCACGTATGCCGCCCCAGAAACGAGGGATACTTCTCGCTCAGAGCTTGTGCCGCCGTTCAGGACAACAACACGCTTACAGCGCTTCATCACGCCTCTCTTCTTGAGAAATCAAGCGCGCCCAGTCAGTAACCGTTGGAGTTTTCGTTCCCAGACGGACAATTTCCCATTCAAGGTCCACACCAGTTTTTTTAAGGACTTTCTCACGGATCATTTCCCCTAAAGTTTCTAAGTCTTCCGCTGTGGCATGATTGTCGTTTAAGAGAAAATTCACATGCTTTTCCGAAACGCTCGCTCCGCCATGGTGTACCCCGCGTAACCCAACGGCACTAATCAACTCCCAGGCGTTCTTGCCTTCAGGATTTTTGAACGTGCTGCCTGCGGTGTAACAACCAGTGGGCTGCTGTGTCACGCGTGTTTCTCGCAATTCATCCATAGTTCTGAGAATGAGACTTGGGGCTAGTACGCTCCCGCAGACCCAAGCGCGCAGTATAATCCAATCGTTTGGCATAGCGCTCTTTCTGTAGGTAAGCCCGATTTTCTTAGCGGGCACCCAGTGGACATGCCCCTGAAAGTCCACAACCTCTATTTCTAGGAGGATGTCTTTCATGTTTCTGCCAAAGCATCCGGCGTTTATCGGAATCCCTCCGCCCATCGTTCCTGGCATTGTCGAGAGAAACTCAAACCCTGAAACACCTTGCTGGGCTGCATTTTCTGCAAAGTCTGCAACGAGAACGCCCCCCCCCACTTCGAAAGTGACTCCTTCCTTGAAAATGCGCTTAAACCAGTCACCAAGATGAATGACAACACCGGGGACGCCCCCATCGCGGATCAACACATTAGATCCTGCTCCCAGAACGGTGATCGGGACAACAGCAGGGCGTTTACGCAAGAAATTAATTAAATCGTCGCTATCTGCGGGTTCGAAAAACACTTCTGCTTTGCCGCCGACGTGCAGATACGTGATATCTCGCAACGGAACATGTGCTTCTATTTTCCCGCGCACGGGAGGAAGGTACTGAAGCAGCTCTGTCATAAGTCTTTTGCTTTGCTCAACGACATAAAGGCCTCAGCGAAAGTATGTGCCCACTGGCTAATTGTCCCAGCGCCTAAAAATACCACAGTATCACCAGATTGTAGCTGAGGCAGTATAGCTTTTTTCAAATCTTCGAATGTCTCCACGTATTCCACTGCTAGTGCCCGTTCTTGAGCCTTTTGGACGAGATCTAAGCTACTCACCCCTTTAATAGCCGTTTCTCCAGCTGTATATAGCGGCGTTACAAAAGTACGATCCGCTAGGTTCAGCACATCGAGAAACTCACGGAAAAGGTTGTGAAGGCGCGTGTAGCGATGTGGCTGAATAATGGCCCATAATTTTCCGGAAGTTACACTCCGCGCCGCTTCGAGTGTCGCGCGAATCTCGATGGGATGATGACCATAATCATCGACAATGCGGGTGCGGTTAGCCTCAGCAAGAATGGAGAAACGCCGGCCAACGCCCATAAAAGACTGAAACGCCAAACGGACATCTTCTGGGGGGCGTTTGAGTTCCAACGCAAGCGCCACAACGGACAAGGCATTCTGGATATTATGCTTTCCCACCATCGGCAAGAAAAAATCGGACCAAGCGGCGTCTGCCACGTTCTCCAACCGATCGGCGTATTTCGCACGACATTTTTCTGAAAAATGTACTGTAAATCTTACGCCGTCTCTTTCCAAAGAGCAGGACGTTGCAGAGACATCGGCGTCAGAAGACAGGCCGTAAGTAATGACTCGCCGGTCTGTTGTCTGACGCGCAAGAGACGCCACTACAGGATGATCCGCGCATAGAATCGCGGCCCCATAAAAGGGGATGTTAGAGATAAATTGCGCAAAAGCGTCAATGAGCGCCTCATAATTGGCGAAATGATCGATGTGTTCTGGATCGATATTCGTGACAATGCATACTGTGGCGGGTAATTTGGTGAAAGAACCATCCGATTCATCTGCTTCTACGACGATCCACTCGCCTGTGCCAAGACGGGCATTGCTACCGTACGCGTTGATGATTCCACCGTTGACGACCGTGGGGTCTAGTCCCGCTTGGTCAAGAAGAGCGGCGGCTAAGGATGTCGTTGTTGTTTTGCCATGGCTTCCCGCGACAGCGATGGCGTGACGCAGACGCATGAGTTCTCCTAGCATTTCTGCACGACGCACGACTGGTATCCCTAAAGCGCGGGCTTGATCAACCTCTGCGTTCTTGTGCGTGACAGCGGAGGAAACGACGATGGCCGCTACGTCCTGGACATGCTCGATACTGTGACCGATGGAGACCGATATTCCTGAGCGCTTTAACCGTCGTACATTGGCGTTTTCATCTATATCGCAGCCTTGTACACAATACCCAAGATTGTGCATAACTTCTGCAATGCCACTCATGCCTATGCCCCCTATTCCGATAAAGTGAATAGGACCAACAGTCGTTGGGAATCCCCCCATATCAATCCCTCGTTAGTGTTTTAAGGACATGATAACAGAGACAAACGCCTCTGTCGCATTCACTTCTGCCACAGTATGCATGGCTTTTCCCGCATTCTCAAGAACAGAGATATCTTCTAAATGCTCCTTCAGAAAATCGGCACAAGACCGCGGAGAAAAATCGCCTTCCGACATGCACCATCCCGCCCGATGGTCGGTATAAAAACGCGCGTTCTCTTGTTGATGCGCATCTAAAGCGCTGGGATATGGTACCATCAGTGTCGGACATCCCAATGCGGCAAGCTCAGCGAGAGAGGACGCACCCGCCCGACAAATCGCCAAATGCGCGCCTTGGATGACGCTGACGATATGCTCTGAAAAGCAAAACAGCTCATGGGGAATGTTGTGCAACGTGTAAAACGCTTCGACAAACGGTAAGTCGTCTTCCTGCACTTGTTGGGAAACAAACAATTGCTTGCGGAGTACTTCTGGCAGCAGAACCAGGGCGCGAGGAACGACAGAGGAGAATACGCGGGCTCCTTGGCTTCCCCCGAAAACGCAAAGACGAATATTTTCTTGTTTTTTTAAGGGGGTAAGAGAACGTCCTAAAAATTCAGCGCGTATCGGCATACCGGTATGCTGTCTTTTCCCTAGGCGAGGACATCGCCGCGTTTCTGGGAACGAAAGAGCAATACGCTTTACGATATAAGACAATACCCTGTTAGCACGTCCCATCACCGCATTTTGTTCGTGAATCAGCGTCGGTATGCGCATGATCCACGCCAAGAGCAAGGGAACAAGCGTCGCACGTCCTCCGAATCCGACGACAATGCTGGGACGATTTTTTCGCCAAGCACTACATAGAAAACGGGCATTTTCGAAAGACTGTTGAATAAAGAGCCCTACGCTCTTTAACGACGTTAATGTGCCACGTTCTATGGCCAATACCATTTTTGAGGAGGGGGGAATATGCTCGCAATAAGCGGCTCCTCTGGGGTCGGTGAGGAGAATGGGGCTTTCTCTCTCAAGGGCAGTGAAGACAGACAACGCCGGGAAAATATGTCCTCCTGTTCCTGCGGCACAAAGGACAATCTTATCTCGGAACGATACATCTGCATGCATTTTTATTCCTCCTTTTCCCCTAAAGCTCGGTGTCGCGTTAGGGCTAGCACCATGCCCATGCCAATGCTTGTCGCTACCATAGAAGATCCGCCATAACTTATAAAGGGAAGAGTTGTTCCCTTCGTGGGGACCAAGTACAGGGTCGATGCCATGTTAATGAACGTTTGAAGACCGAATTCTCCCAAAAGACCGACTAACGACAAGACGACAAAGGAATTTTTCTCTCGGAAAGCAATAGAAAGTCCTCGAAGCACGATAAACGTGTACAACGCTACCAGAAACATACAAAGCACAAATCCGAACTCTTCCCCGATAACCGAAAAGATAAAATCGGCATGCGCATCGGGGAGAGAGCGCTTAATCGTGCCTTCCCCGGGGCCAACTCCCAAAACTCTGCCGTTACTAAATGCTTCCAAAGATTTTTCGATTTGGTAATGATCGCCAACAGCGGAATTGAAAAAACGATCTATGCGATTGGAGACGTGCGGAAATAAAAAATAGGATCCTGCCAGTCCACATGCCGCGATCATGCCCACAACACCAACAAGTAAGAATGGCAGTCCATTCACAAAAAGTTGCGCAAACCAAACGCAAAAGACAATACACGCCGTTCCCAGATCTGGCTGTACCATCAGCAATCCGACAAAAACCACGCACAGTCCCATCGCAATTCTGTTGCCAGGAAAGGTAGAGATCACGTGCTTTTCAGAAAGCATCCACGCGGTCAGAATAGCAAAAGAGGGCTTCATGAATTCCGATGGTTGCAGGGAGAAGCTGGAAAACTGAATCCATCTTTTAGCGCCTTTGACATTGAAGCCAAAAAACGGGACCAACATCATCAGCACCAACATCGACAAAAAGAGCACCACGGACAAGCGACGTGTGCCGCGTAAGGAGAGCAGAGAAGTGCCGACCAGCACAACTCCTGAAATTGCCGCATACATGAGATGGTAGTACACAAAATAAAACCGATGCAGTTCCAGGCGCATCGCAACGGCAGGTGTTGCTGCCATCGTAAAAACAGCACCACAAAGGAGAAGCAAGACAAACGTTGCCAATAACCAGCGATCTACTGTCCACCACCACTGGGAGAGTACGCTGCCATCGCTACGCGCAAACGTCATACGATGCTTCCCGTATCTGTTGAACACACTGTTTGAAGAACATGCCTCGCTCCTCGAAATCATGGAATTGGTCAAAACTTGCGCATGCTGGAGAGAGCATCACGACTTGTGGCGTTGCCGGGGTCGCACAGGTGCGAGCCTCCAGAAAAGCGGCTTGGACAGCACGGTCCAACGTATGCACAATTTCGAAAGGCACATGTGCTTCTTCCAAAATGCGCGAAAAGGGTACTGCTGCTTCTCCAATGAGAAAAGCCTTCTTGATGGAGGAGAAAAGCGGGGCGAGTGCAGCGATGCCATCCTCTTTCGGGCGGCCACCGGCGATCCAATACGCCTTTGGAAAGCG
>JAISRK010000086.1 GCA_031273665.1 Holosporales bacterium | reverse complement strand
TGCTTTCCCACGGTTCCCTGAAAAGTCCGCACCCCACATGCGTTCACACACGATACCAGCGCGTTCCGTCCGCCGTATCTTCTAGCGCAATTCCTTTTTTGAGCAAGGTGTCGCGGATAGCATCAGACCGAGTAAAGTCACGTGCCGTACGCGCCGCCGTACGCTCTTTAATAAGACCATCGATTTCTGTCGCCGAAAATTCCACTGAACGATGTCCTTGCAACCAATCTGTCACATTTTTTTCCAGCAAACCGATCATATGTGCCTCGCGCAATAGTTCTTCCTGTAAAATCGCTTTTCGGCGCTCGTCGGATTCCTTGTAAATAGCGTTCGTCTTCTCTTGCAAAAAATGCAACGCCTGCGGTGTATTTAAGTCATCACAGAGCGCTTCGAAAACAGGGCTTTGTGTACAATCATACGCGACTTCTACAGGAGGAACGGCATCTCGTAAAGCACCACACAAGCGCGTCATATTTTTCTTTGCCTGTTCCAAGCCTGTTTGCGTCCAGTCTAATGGTTTCCTATAGTGCGTAGATAAAAAGAAATAACGAATCACATCGCCATCAAACGCCTCTAAAGCCGCCGAGAGAGAAAACACATTCCCCAATGATTTGGACATCTTCTGTCCATCGATCAGTACGATGCCATTGTGCACCCATGTATGCGCCATCAGCACACCGTTATTAGCCGCGCAACTTTGTGCGATTTCGTTTTCATGGTGAGGAAAAACAAGATCCTGACCTCCTCCGTGAATATCAAATGTCTTGCCGAAGTACTGCTGACTCATAGCGGAGCATTCTATATGCCATCCTGGGCGCCCTCTCCCCCAAGGACTGTCCCATCCTGGCAAACCCGCGGAAGAAGGCTTCCACAAGACAAAATCCAAAGGATCTTCTTTATAAGGCGCTATTTCGACTCGACTACCGGCAACCATGTCGTCAATATTACGGTGCGAAAGCCTCCCGTACTGCGGATCCTTCCGCACACGAAAGAGAACATGCCCTTCTTTCACGTAAGCATATTCCAGAGTAATAAGTTCCATGATCAAGCAGATTATTTCTAGAATATAATCTGTTGCATGCGGCTCAAATGTGGGAGGCAAAACGCCCAACTGCCTGAGCTCCGTCCGCAGAGTTGTCTCAACTTCTGTCGTTAATTCTTTTATGGAAATGCCACGTTCCATAGCACGAGCATTAATCTTGTCGTCAACATCCGTGATGTTGCGTACGTAAATGACCATCGGATATAGCTGCGCCAATACACGATATAAAGTATCGAAAACAACGATAGAACGCGCATTTCCAACGTGTGGAAGGTCGTAAACCGTCGGTCCACAGACGTACATTCTGGCTTTATCCTTTTGCAGAGGAACAAAAGGATCAACGCGTTGCGTCAGCGTGTTATAAAGCCGCATCTTTCACCCCTTTATTCTTGTTACCATACGTGCATTGCCCATAAAAGACAACAAAACACGCAGCTCTGGGCCTGTCTCTTGTCCCGTCAAAATGCGCCGTAGAGAATGAAAAAGCGGCCGCCCTTGTCGCCCCGTGGATTGAGAGAGTTCCTTCACAAAATGCTCCCACATCCCGGGATCTGCCCATGTGTCGGGCATGCGTTCCACGCAATGCAAACATGCCTTTAGAAAGACGGGATCTTCTTCTTGTAACACTCTTGGAAAAGACACGTCACCGAAACAAATTTCATGCCATCTAGCTATGTCCCGTAAAGAAGCAACATTTTCCTGAATTGCTTGCCAAAATTCTGGGGAAATGTTCATTCCGGCCCGACACACATCCGCTTCCACCGCTTCAAAGGGCAACAGGCTCAGCGCATGTCGATTAAAACGATAAAGATCTTGAGGATCAAATTGCGCTTCTGCCAAATTGATTTTAGAAAGGTCGAAGCGTGCCACAAGATCCGCCAAAGAAAGAGAAGGCACCAGCGTTTCTGACGTGCCAAGTTTCGCTAAGAAGCTACCGAGTGCCAGAGGATGAATGCCCTCTTCGCGCAAACTTTGTAGGCTCATGCTTCCTGCACGTTTCGAAAGTTCCTCACCTGAACGCATACGAAACAGCGGATAATGAGCCCAAGAAATACGCGACGCGTAGGTGGGATGCAATGCTTCTAAAAGCTGGATCTGGACCGCCGTGTTCGCAATATGATCTGCCCCACGGATAACGCAACTAATGCCGAACTCCAAGTCATCGACAACAGACGCTAACGTATAAACGGGAACACCGTCGGCGCGAATAAGTACGGGATCGCTGGCGTATGTCCCTTCAAAGGTTCTCACACCATAGATCCTGTCATCCCAACGAACAGGTTCTTTATGAAGGAGAAAACGCCAATGCGGAACATGTCCAGACCTTTCAAAGCGATTGCGTGCTTCAGAAGAGAGCGTCAGAGCTGCACGATTGTAAACAGGAGGTTTACCTTGCGCCAAAAGCGATTTTCTCTGAAAGGCCAATTCTTCTGGCGTTTCATAGCAAGGATACAATCGCCCAATAGAACGCAATTGCTCAGCAGCAGCTGCATACTGCGACAGACGAGCAGATTGAAAGTCTATACGATCCCATACGACACCTAACCACGTGAGGTCCCGTTGAATAGCGTCGACAAATTCTGGTTTTGAGCGCTCGGCATCTGTATCGTCAATGCGCAAAAAGAACTGCGCTCCTTCATGCAGCGCATAAAGGAAATTTAGCAATGCTGCCCGTGCGTTCCCCACATGCAGCAACCCCGTAGGAGACGGAGCAAAACGAACCCGTTTCGTACCCATGCAAGAAAGTCGCACATTCTATGAGGCCTGACAAGGGAAGGACAGAAAAAGATACCGGCTGTATCACGGATTTATGGCTCTTTTTATAGCTCTGGCAGATACTCCGATAGAGCACCCCCAAGACGAATGGGCGCAATAGTGTGCGCTCGCCCAGAAGAGGGATCGATATCAATAAGGACTCCGCAAAGAGTTGCCTCTGCTTCCGTCGGCGTAAGAGGAATCGTTTTGTATGGGTATAAGAAGCGATCAATAGCTGCTTTCGGCGCCATACCGATCACCGAGAGATAATCTCCACACATACCAACATCCGTTTGATAAGCGGTCCCATGCGGCAAGATGAACGTATCCGCGGAGGGAATATGCGTGTGTGTGCCAATGACTGCTGATACACGCCCATCAAGGTAGTGGGCTAATGCCATTTTTTCCGATGTTGCATCCGCATGAAAATCCACAAAAATAGCCGCAACACTTTTGCCTAATGTGTAGCTTGTGAGAAAACGGTCAATGGCAATAAAAGGATTTTCAACAGGCACAGACAGATGGAGGTTGCCCAGCAACTGCACAACGACAATTTTCTTTCCATCGGGCAGAGAAAACTGAACGCTCCCCACTCCAGGAAGAGGAATCAACTGGTTGTACGGACGCACAAGATGGGGACAATGGGCCAGCGCTTGGCGGCCCTCTTTTTTATCCCAGACGTGGTTCCCACCTGTGCAGATATCCACCCCGACATCGTGCAATTGTTGAACGATTTCTGCGGTCACACCAATGCCATGTGCCGCATTATCGACATTAGCGATCACGCAATGAGGCGCGTACCGCTTTCGCAATTCTGGAAGATATCGGACGATACATTGGCGACCCCCACGACCAACGATATCTCCACAAAAAAGCAAACGAATCATTTTCTTACTACGAGTTATTTAGACGGCCCATTATGAGCTTCGACAATGATGGAGAAAAGTCTCCATTTTAATGGGAGTTGCGGCCCTTCAGCGAATCATTCCCGTATGATATTAGATAGATAATATCAACGCGCCATTTACCTTTTATCACTTAGGTGCCATAAGGCAACCTTTTCCACAGAAACCTCGTTTTTCTCTGTCACGTATTTTTTTGCTGTATTTCTATTCCGCATACTATTTTTCTGCATTATTCTTTTCTTTTCTTCTAGAATTTTTGCTTTCTTAATATTTTTTTAACAGCATTGTGTAAAAATAAGAGAGATATTTAGAAAGGACTGAATTCACGATGAGCCTATTCACCACCTT
>JAISRK010000017.1 GCA_031273665.1 Holosporales bacterium | reverse complement strand
AGAGAGCTTTTTCAAGCAAGCCTGCGTGCCTTAGCAGAAGTGATACACATCGAGAAAGCGGGGTTTAATGCTGAGGAACTCTTCCGTCATTAAATCCTACAAAGCGCCTGCAGTCGTATCTAAGCTGTATTCGTTGCCAGGAAAAGCGCTGTTGTTTGGTGAGTATGGTCTGTTATTGGGATCTCCAGGAGTAGTCGTGACGCTTCCTGCCTTCCGTATGCAGGTGTCGTGCGTCGTGCAGGATGCCTCTTCCACACCGGTTATCCAGATATACAGTGCATTTCTGAAAACAGGACGCGCCACCTTGAGGAGTGACGCCCTTGAGGAAAACGGTTTTTTCCAAGGCATCCTCGCTCCCTACAAAGCTATGCTAGAACAATTTTATGCAAACGGAAAAGACTTCGTTATCACCATCGAAAAGGGCTTCCCTCCGCATCTTGGTGTGGGATCTTCCTCTGCACTCTTAGCAAGTCTGCACGCATTTCTTTTCGATTATCTCTCTCAAGGTCAAGAAGCACCATTGACCTCTCCTGTGTTTTTCCACCATCTGCACGACAGCTTAAAACGCATTCAGGGAACAGGTAGTGGATACGATGCGACGGTGCAACTCGCTGCTTCCCAAATGTCACATCCCCAACTGTGGCGTTATCAGCAGCCGCCTATCACGCCAGTGCCGGATTTTGCGCCCATTACCGGATCCTCTGGACACTATGGAACGCTTCTCGCAACACAAGTGTACGCAAACACCAAAGTAGCACTAGCACAATTTTCGAAAGAGAAACATGCGAAGTACGCGCAGGCCCATGCGGCTTTGGCAGAAGCGTTTTTAAAAGATCCGTGTCCGGATCGGTGTCCAACACTGATCGCCAAAGCCCAACATATACAAAAACAGCAAGGCCACTTGCCAAATATAGACCTGATCAACAATTTAGAGCGGGCGCGTGTTCCCTTTAAAAGCTTGGGAGCAGGATTCGGAGACTGCGTGTGGTCCCCGTGGACGGCGCGCCAGCTACAGGATTTTCGGCCTTATATTGTCACTGAGATTCTTGTCCCGTGACCTCTTTTTCCCCCTCTTTCTGTCGCCTGCTAGAAAAAGCCAAGAAGGCTTCTTTATCTCTAGCTCCTGGCTGTTGTAGCGCACCTTCTAATATCGCATTAATTAAATATTGGGGAAAAGAATCCGGCAACCATCAGATTCCTCTCAACTCCAGCCTAAGCTTTACACTGGGAGGATTCCGCTCTCATACGACCGTTCGGCCCGAGGATTCCTCTCGCTTTTTCCTTAACGGCGCACCAGCGCAATTGCCCGCACGCATGCAGGCAACCTTAGACGAGCTTTTTCGTTATCTGGGGCAACAAACACCGTTACGGATAGAGAGCGTCAACACCTTTCCGACAGCATGTGGCATCGCATCAAGCGCATCCGGTGGCGCCGCTTTGATCGGAGCGCTGTCTGACGCGTTGCACCTTTCGGATCTTTTCTCTGAAGGGGAACATACTTTGTGGCTGACAGAAGGCGCGCGACTGTTGAGTGGATCCGCCACCCGCTCCGTGGTGTCATCTGCATTCGTGGTATGGGAACGACTTCCAGGTCGTCAAGAAACACAGACCTACGCCATCAAGGCGCACGAGGAGTTTCAACGCCTGGCCCATGGGGTGGTGATGATTGATCCGCGCCCGAAAGCAATCTCCAGCAGCCAAGGACATCAGGGAGCGGCAACATCTCCGTTCTTCTCTCTACGTGACGCGGCCATCCCTTTCCTTTTAGAAAACGTACAAAAGGCTCTCTTAGGAGGCGATTGGCCAACTCTTATGATGTGCACAGAGCACGACGCTTTCGCCTTACACGCCATCATGCAAACAATGCAGCCTCCTGTGTGTTATTTATCAAAAATGACCACTATCTTCCTTGCGGCTTTCATCACCAAACGGCATCAGCACCGTTTGCGCGCTTTGTGGACAATTGATGCGGGACCGAACATCCATCTTTTATGCCCTCAACAAGATGTTCAGGCCCTAAAGGACATTCTGCAGATGATGGCTTGTGATCTCCGCACGTCTATAACGGTTTTTTTCAACAACGCCTCAGACTTTATCGCCATAGGAGCCGATCGCGTCGCGGCCCTTCCCGATACGCCAATACAGCACATAACGTTTACGCCCACATGACAGATTTCAGCGCACAAGCGGGCGGCAAGCTTATTTTAATAGGAGAACATGCGGTAGTGTACGGCTACCCCGCCATCGCCCTGCCCTTACCGCAGTTATCTCTAAAAATACGCGTCATTCCAAGAAACGCTGTTTCAGGCAATACCCTGTGGGAAACAAACGAACGCTCTGCCCCTGGAGACCTACAAAAAATGGATACAGTTTTTGCGCAGTGCTTGGAGCTGTTTGCACGAGATTTTTCGGTGACAGAAGCCATCGCTTCTCTAAAGAAAAATCCTCCCCTTTTTAAGCTCACTTCTTCTCTCCCACTTGGCGCTGGTCTGGGAGGGAGTGCTGCCTTCAGTGTTGCGTTAGTCCGCGTATGTGCAAAAATTCTTAAAATAACACTATCTTTGGATACGGTAGAGCGCTACGCCCACCATTTAGAATCGGTCTTTCATCGCACGTCGAGCGGTCTTGATACACGAGCCGTTTTATCTCGACAGCCTATTTTCTTTCAAAGAAACGCGCCCTGGCGCTCGCTGCCTTCTCTCCCTCCTTGTTGGATCGTGCTCATCCACACCCAAGAATATACCGCAACGTCCACGATGATTGAGAGGTTGAAAACGCATCTAGCAGACATACCGACGCAGCACCAACACCTTGACAGTCTAGGCACGCTCACACACGCGATGATGTCGGCACTAGAAAGCCAGGACTTAACGCATATTGGGGACTACTTAACCCAGTCCCACAGGCACCTTCAGGCCTTAAAACTGTCCACACCAGCACTTGATAATGCGGTGGAGGCGTTGTGTGACAACGGCGCGTTGGGCGCTAAGATGACAGGCGGGGGCGGCGGGGGCATTGCGTTTGGCCTGTTTACTCAGGTGCCAAATATTTCCTTATTTGACAAATTTGGCCGTGTTTTCTTATTGAATTCTTCAGCACGACCCTATATAAGGACCAAGCTATGAAATGCTCTCGTTTGAAAAATCTTTGCAATTGTCTGTTCCCCGGCCACCATTTAGACGCTATTGCACGAGAACAGTGTTATTCCGTCCGCACACGCTTTATAGGCACCTTTATCGCAACTGTGACGGTAGGGTGTGTTGCTCTTTTCGTTGTCGTTCCACTTTTGCGCGTGGGATTCACCGCCTCTCCTCTCAACACGCTACCCCCTGCTGTTGTGGCGCGAGGAGAAGAGAACCTCACAGGCCTCACCCTGCGAGGAGAGACGAATAAGGAACCATTTTCCCTCCTTTCCGATCGCGCCTACACGCTGAATAAACAGCAATACCTGGAAAATCCTTATATAAAAGCGTGGATGAATCAGACCGCTGTTCGATGCTGGAG
This sequence comes from Holosporales bacterium, assembly GCA_031273665.1. GTDB lineage: Bacteria > Pseudomonadota > Alphaproteobacteria > UBA3830 > JAIRMZ01 > JAITIJ01. The sequence continues at coordinate 3,291 of JAISRK010000017.1, read as the reverse complement.
CAGAGAGGGAGTGTTTGATTCGAAGCTATCTTTACTCACACTGATGAAGGATGTACGGGTGTTGACAGACTCCAAGCTGATTATCATGACGGATAAAATTACTATCGACGCCAAGAACCACAATGCTTGGGGCAATACGCCGGTACGGGCGTTCTACATACAAAGCATCTTGCGCGGAAAAAGCTTTCAGTACAATGGCCAAGAGGAACGACTATACATCTCTGGCCCCATACACATTACCGTTTACTGAGGAAGTCCATGCGTTACGTTATTCTGTTTTTCCTTTTGTACGGACTACAGGCACAGACAGAAGAGCCGGTACAACCGGCAAAAAATAGCTCAACATCCGTTGAAATCAGTGCTGGGTCGCTCGTCGCTGATCAAAAAGAGAACACTATCCTTTTGCAAGACAAAGTAGAGGCAACGCACGCCGATACCCATCTATGGGCCGACGAAGTGTGGACTGTCTCCCCACCTGGAACGCAATTTGGGTTCAAAAATCCCAAGACCGTTGGCGTGGTAGATCAAGTAATCGCGACACGGGGTCAGCCCTCCAATGCTGATACTTCATCATATGTCACAGGGGAACGCCCTCCTCACGGGGAAGGAGACCAGATTCTCACATCAGACGAATCGATCGATTATTGGGAAGATGACTTAAAAGCGGTTGCGCGTCATAACGTTATTCTGCATGTTAAAGATAAAATCGTTAAAACGGACGAGCTTGTAATGTTTTTTAAGAAAAATGTCGATGGTCATTTAGAATTGACTTATGCCTATAGTCCTCAACGGGTTTCAATTGCAACACCAGAGGAAGTATTTACAGGAGACAGAGGACAGTACGATGCCGCCACAGGAGAGGCCGTTTTGGAAGGCAACGCGAGCGTGACGCGTCTTTCAGATCAATCATGCTTGTCGGGCGCCTACGCGAGTATTAACCTGAGCACTGGTATCTCCAAGTTGTATGCTACACCGCCCGCGATTAGCCAAGCAAAGCCCGCATCTATTCAAGGCAAACTCCCAGTTGAAAAGAAAACTCCCTAATGTCATCGACGCATCAGTTATCTGCTAAAGAACTTTTAAAAAGCGTCGGCAACGGCGCAAGTCGTCGTATTATCGTAGACGAAGCGTCGATCCATATTCATTCTGGAGAAGTGGTCGCGCTTTTAGGTCCTAATGGCGCCGGCAAAACAACGTGTTTTTCTATACTCTGTGGGTTGCAAACTCCGGATAAAGGCAGTGTTTTCCTAGACACACATGATATCTCCCAGTTACCCATGTATCGACGAGCTCGCTTGGGAATCGGCTATCTTCCTCAGGAACCTTCTATTTTTCGTGGATTATCCGTTGAAGACAATATCCTCGCAGTCATAGAACGCATCGAACCCGATAAACACCTTCGCGAAGAACGTATGATGCAGTTGCTGCGTGATTTTTCGATTGTACATCTGCGTAAAGCGCCTTCCTTAACGTTATCAGGCGGAGAACGCCGACGTTTGGAGATAGCGCGGGCCTTGGCAACAAACCCCCTCTTTGTCCTGCTCGATGAGCCACTCGCAGGAATCGACCCTATCGCAGTTAATGACATTCGGACGTTGATTCACCATTTAAAAGACCGCGGTATTGGCGTTTTAATCACAGACCATAATGTCCGCGATACACTCACGATTGCAGATCGGGCGTACATCATGTGCGAAGGGAAAATTCTCGCAGAAGGCTCCCCGGAAGAAATCATCAACAACGAAAATGCGCGGCGCGTTTACTTTGGAGAAAGCTTTGCTCTCTATACCTAGGGAGTATGAAAAAACGCGCTTTACACCTAGATATGCGTGCAACGCAAGCCTTGGTTATTACCTCAAGACTGCAGTTGGCCATAAAAATGTTGCAGATGAACAATTTGGATCTCACCGCTTTTCTGCAGCAAAAGGCGGAAAGTAATCCTTTTTTGCAAGTGGAAGCTCCCGAACCTTTGTCGGAACAGCCTTTAGATGGCCAAGAGAGAACAGCGAGAGAAAAATACACCTCTTATAAACACAAAGAGTTTGAAGGCCCAATAGATACGTCAAACGCAGATTTCGACCCTCTCGCACGCGTAGCATCCCCCGTTTCGTTGCGCGACCACCTCACAGACCAGCTTTTTATGGCTTTCCCGCATCCTAAAGAGCGCATTATCGGCGCGTTGATCATCGATGCACTGGATTATCGAGGATATATTCCAGGAGACACGATTCAGTCCGTTGCGCAACTAACCCAAGAGGCGCCCGAGGCCGTAGAGGCTGTTTTGCGCAAAATGCAACAGTTCACACCTGTCGGTATTTTTGCCTCCTCGCTCAAGGAAAGTTTCAAGATCCAACTGGCAGATACGCAAGCCTTGACTCCAGTTATGGAGATCCTTATCGACAACCTCGAGTTATTCGAGCAAGGACGTTTCGAGTCCCTCCAAAAACTATGTAACGTGAGCATCGCGGAAATACGTCGTTGTATCCATTGCTTGCGCGTGCTCACCCCCTATCCGGGCGCATCATTTAATGCAGGTCCGCTAGTGCCGCGCATTCCCGATGTTATCGCCAAAAATCTCGGAGAAGGGGACTGGGTTCTTGAATTAAACCCCGAGACATTGCCGAAAATTTTAGTAAACGAGACGTATCACACGCATGTCTCGACACGCACGCGCTCAAAGGAAGACAAAAAGTTCGTTCAGCAAAACTTTATCCAAGCGATATGGTTAAAGCGCGTATTAGATCAACGCGCATCGACGATTTTGCGCATAGCGCGCGAGATTGTGTGCCAGCAATCGGACTTTTTCGAAAGAGGCATCCATTATTTAAGACCTCTAACGTTGCGACAAGTCGCTGAAGAACTGAATGTTCACGAAAGCACCGTCAGCCGCGTGACCTCTACGAAAAGCATTCAAACGCCATTCGGGGTACTCGATTTCAAATTTTTCTTTTCGTCAATGATCCACGACGGAAAAGATGGCACCGGACGCGCAAGCACCTCTGTGCGCTGCCGTGTGAAGGATCTTATCGAACGAGAATCACCAACGCGTCCTTTCTCAGATGACCAGCTAGCGGAAATCCTCTTTCGAGAAGATAAAATCGCTATTGCGCGACGGACAATCGCGAAGTACCGCAATGGACTGAATATTCCGACAGCAGCGCAACGTCGGCGCTTGCATAAAATGACGATACACTATACAGCGTAGCGCATGGTTTACACTCCTATGCAACAAGCTATTCAACAAGCACAGCAGGCGTTTTCCGCAGACGAAGTGCCAGTTGGCGCGGTTAT
>JAISRK010000004.1 GCA_031273665.1 Holosporales bacterium | reverse complement strand
AGAGAGGAATGTCCACCAAGGTGTGCCTATGAGAAAGCGGCAATGCGGGGTATTTTCTCTGCCCCATCATGTTCAAGACGTATGCGCGTGATCCACTGGCGGCACGGCTTCTCCCTAGAGAACGCAATAATTTGTAATACATATAAGGCACTTTGTTTCCCACTTCTCGCGTACACTGGGGCCAAAGATGAAAGATCGACAATGAGTGATATATCTTCTACGACGCGGCAAGGGACTGTCGGTGCACCTATTTATCTTGAGGGGATTGGGGCACATAGCGGACGGTACGCGCATCTTGTGATAAAGCCAGCTGCGGTAGACACAGGGATCGTTTTTGTTCGTACGGATTTTCCGCAACAGTGCGGATGCATCGCGGCCCATCGTCGGCACCTCTCCAGCACGACGTTGTGTACGGCGTTGACGAACGCGTCTGGAGCGTGCGTGCAAACGGTGGAGCATCTGCTAGCGGCTCTTTTCTTGTATGCCATTGATAACGCGATTATTGAAATAGATTCTGAAGAGATTCCTGTCCTCGATGGGAGTGCCCAACCGTATGTAGAAGCGTTACAAGCCGTCGGACGGCGTACGCAACAGGCCTCTCGTCGATGTATTCGTGTATTACTTCCTATTCGCGTGCAGCAAGGCAATCGCGTTGCGGCCTTACTGCCATCATCTTCCGGCTTATCGTTGGAGGTATGCTGTGATTACCAAGCACGCAATGTGGCCCACCAGCACTATGAGGCCACTATGACAACAGAAACGTTCACAAAAGAGATCGCGTCGGCGCGGACATTTGGGTTTTTGGAAGACGCGGAGAAACTCCACGCACAAGGTCTCGCGCAAGGCTCTTCTTTAGAAAATGCCGTGGTGTTCTCCGATGGAAAGCCCCTTAATTTAGAAGGACTGCGTTTTTCAGATGAAGTCGTACGCCATAAAATGCTAGATGTTTTAGGTGATCTCGCGCTTTTAGGGCATCCATTGAATGCGCATTTTGAAGGCAAAAATACGGGGCATACGCTCAACGCGCAGCTGACCGCGGCGGTCCTAGAGCATCCAGATTGCTGGACACTCACGGAAGTTCCATTGCCCAAAATTGCGGCGCGGCGCTCTGTATCCCGTCTCAAGCAACAGCAGCTGGCACCTGCGCTTTCTCCTCTACAGGGGTCTCCTGTAGCTGCACTCTCTTCTTGTAAATAAGAGGAATGTTCTCCTCAGCACGTGTCATGTGCTATCGTCGCGTTGGACTTGTAAAATAGATCGCGTGTGGCTCTTTTTGTTCAAAAGTTTGGTGGAACGTCTGTCGCAACGCCAGATCGCCTGATGCGTGTGGCAGAGCGCGTCCTTGCACGTCTTAATACAGGAGACCAGATAGTATTGGTCATCTCCGCCATGGCGGGCATGACTAATGACCTTGTGGGATTGACGCGCCAATTTTCTGGAGAAGAAGGTCACCCTGAATACGATGTGGTGGTGTCAGCAGGTGAGCAAATTAGTGCCGGTTTAATGGCTTTAGCGCTCGCGCATTTGGGGGTAAAAACAAGATCATTTTTGGCATGGCAATTGCCTTTTCTCACGGATGAGCAATTTTCAGCGGCTGACGTTCGTGTGGGCGCTTTGCCTGCATTGGAAGCCGTTTTAGCCGAAGGCCTCGTGCCTGTTGTTGCCGGCTTTCAAGGAGTAACGGCCTCTGGGCAATTAACGACTTTGGGTCGAGGGGGGTCTGATCTAACGGCAGTTGCGTTAACAGCGGCGCTGAAAGCGACGTGCGAAACCTATAAAGATGTGGATGGAATTTACACAACGGATCCGAATATCGTCGCGGAAGCGCGATGTTTAGCTTCTATCGATTATGTAGATATGTTATCCATGGCGGCGCATGGATCAAAAGTTTTGCAGACCCGTTCGGTTGCCTACGCCCAACAGCACTCCGTCCCCATTCATGTGCGCTCTAGTTTCACCCAACATCCCGGAACGCACGTCGCCGCCCTTCCTGAAAATCGCCCCCCTATTTGCGGTATTGCCGTAGCGATGCATCTTTTCGCGGTGGATATAATCTTTTCCTCCTCTTCGTGGAAGGTGATTATCGCGGCTTTATCTACTCAGTACCTTCCTTTTAACGTCATAGAAAAAACGCCTACTGCTGCCTCCCTTCTCTTTAGTCGTACAGACTTGCAAAGCGTTCAGAACTTTTGCAAAACAATGCCAAGTATTGCGATGTGGACAATGGGGACTATGCGGCAAGCATTGGCGCGATTGACGATTATCGGTAGAGGGAGTGTACTCCAAAAAGAGTCTTTTCAAAGACAGTTAACAGACGCGCATATCCCCGTGACCCAGGATATACAAGAGGATGTCTCACCGTGTGAAAGCTGTATGTTTCTTGTGCCTGCTACAGAAGCTGAGCGGGGGTTGCGTCTTTTGCACCATTCTTGTCAATTAGAAGAGGGCACGACATGATAAAAAGTTCAAACGCTACGATATGTACTATGCGCTTACAGAGCTTAATGGAGCGAGGCCGCGCTTTTTTGGGAGTGCGCTACCCTTTGCTGGGAGGTGGCATGGCCTGGGTATCAGAACATCACCTCGTATCCGCCATTTCTAATGCAGGAGGGTTAGGTATCCTCGCCTCGGGATCGATGCGGCCAGAACATCTGCAAGCGGAAATCGATAAAACATACGCGATGACTCAATCCCCTTTTGGGGTGAATATCATCGTGATGAACCCAGAGGTCAATGCCCTGATAGATGTTTGCCTCCAAAAATCTGTGTCGCATATTATCCTTGCTGGGGGTATGCCTTCTGCAGATCTCATCCAACGGGCCAAGCAGAATCACGCGAAGGTTTTTTGTTTTGCCCCTTCTCTGGCGTTGGCCAAAAGGCTCATTCGGAGTGGGGCAGATGCGCTGATTTTAGAGGGCATGGAAGCGGGGGGGCATATTGGTCCAACTTCTACAACGGTGCTGGTGCAAGAAATCCTCCCGCATATCGAAGACTGTCCTATTTTTGTAGCAGGGGGCATTGGCCGCGGAGAAATGATACTCGCGTATCTTGAAATGGGCGCCGCTGGATGCCAATTAGGGACGGCCTTTGTATGTTGTGAGGAGTCGCAAGCTCATCCTGCTTTTAAAACAGCTTTTCTGCGCGCGCAGGCCCGCGATGCGGTGGCTTCCGTGCAGATAGATGCGCGTTTCCCAGTGACCCCTGTACGCTCATTGCAGAATGCAGCTGTGCGCACTTTTCACGCGCTGCAAAGGGAGGCGAGTGAAGCCTTTGACAAAGGTGGAATAACCATAAGAGACGCGCAGATGAAAATGGAACATTTCTGGGCTGGCGCGTTACGTCGCGCTGTCATGGAAGGGGATGTAGAAAATGGATCCGTTATGGCCGGGCAATCTGTCGGCTTGGTTGGGAAAGAGCAATCAACGGCCGCGCTGATAGAAGAGCTGGTGGATCAAGCCTTTCAGGCGCTCATCAAGAGGGAGACGAGACTTGGTGCCTTCGTTCCGTATAAGCGCAAAAATATTGCGAGAATTTGTTGAGATCAGGAGCATTCTTCTTTACGATGGCCAAAGAAAGTGAGTAAGTGTGCGCAGACGATATTTTGTAGCCGTATTGCTTGTGAGTAAAATGTGTTGCGCGGTAGCACAAGAATCTCAAGTAATCGATTTGAACGCGCAATCCGTAGAGGCACAAACAAAGGCTGCGACAGGGTTCTATGTAAACGACAATTTCGAGGAAATGCAGGAAGCACCGCCGCTGTCTGGGCCTAGTTTGCCTTTCTCTGGCAGTTATATCGCCTTGGGTGCTGGTGGGACTCGCGCCTTTTTGAACTACGTCGGAAAATCAGGGACCGGGCAAGCTGATATTACGGTGCCTCA
>JAISRK010000034.1 GCA_031273665.1 Holosporales bacterium | reverse complement strand
AGGAACAGTACGCCTCTTGGCCGAAAGCTATTGGTCGCTACCACTCAGCTGCCCCTCATTTGCACATGCCTTACAGAAGTCGGGTACTTAAAAGATGGGCGCGAGTTTGTCATCGCTCTGAGGCTTCTTTACTAGCTGAACAGCGTTCTACGCTTGCGGCTCTTTCAACTCATCCACTCAATACTGCTGCACCTATCAAAGCGGCGGCGCCTTCTGCTGCGCACCTGATTATACGGCAGGTGGCATACCATACAGTAAAACCGATGAACGCGTTTTACGCCAGCCTCAATCGCCGGACCTCTGGCAAGATTTATCAAGCCGACTTGTGTCGAGGGCACGTGTTTCCTAAACACAGCTACTTACTTAAAGTAAGTTCTTAGCGCAGATCTCTGTCGGAGGAGAAGCCTCTTCTGTTTGCGTGACATGTTTAAAGAGCGCTATCTCTATTCTAAGAAAATATAAAAAACGAAAACTTTGTCTCTCATATTATTTTATGAGATCATTTGTCTAGTTTCTTGTTATTTCTCTCATTTCATTAAGTTCTATGACTCATATTTCCGAAACGCGGCGCGCAATGCTGCGCGCTTTATTGCGCCTGTTGCGCACGGCACAGCGACGGCGCATAGCGACACGTTCGCGATATAATTGGTCGGTCCAGGCCCGACCATCGCAGCTGCTTCCTCCTGGTGATTGGAAAATTTGGCTTATTCTCGCAGGACGAGGATTCGGCAAAACACGCACGGGAGCTGAAACCATTCGGCAATGGGCAACATCGGGGCAATGCCACCGCATGGCACTTATTGCACAGACGATCACGGAAGCCCGTGAAGTAATGGTGCAAGGAGAAAGCGGGTTGTTGAACGTCTCCCCCTCCTGGGAAAACGTCGTTTATGACGCGCATACACGGCGCGTCTCATGGCAAAACGGCGCCATTGCCACATTATACAGCGCAGAAAACCCCGAGCAGCTCCGTGGCCCACAATTTGATGGAGCATGGATCGATGAATTTGCGAAGTTTCCGCATTCTGAAGAGGTTTTAAATCAACTTTTTCTTTCTTTGCGTTTAGGCCATATGCCTCGGGTATTGATTACCACGACCCCTCGACCTTCTTCGTCCTTGTATCATCTTTTAGAGCGCTCCGACATCGTCGTCACCCGCGGAAGCACATTTGAAAATGTTAAAAATTTACCGAAAAGCTTCTTAACGCTCGTAAAAAACCAATTTGAAGGCACATTGTTAGGGGATCAGGAGTTATATGGAGAAATTGTAGACAATGCCGACGTGTTGTGGACGCCCACTCTTTTAGAGGAACATCGCCTGATCCAAGCCCCTGCACTAGTACAGGTGATAATCGCTGTAGACCCAGCCTTAAGCAGTCACGCGGCAAGTGATGAAACAGGCATTATTGTCGTAGGACAAGATGCACAAGGCCGCGCCTATGTCTTGGCTGATTACAGTACCAAAGCGCCCCCAGAGGAATGGATGCAACGTGTAGGCGAGATTTACCGCTCCTTTCAAGCGACGCAAGTCGTCCTCGAGACAAATGCAGGAGGAGACCTCTTGCCGGCACTATTTGCGAATGTCGTCCCATTCGTCCCCCTCAAGCTAGTGCGCGCTTATAAAAGCAAATGGATTCGGGCAGAGCCTATTGCTCAATTTTATCGTCAACATCGCGTGTTTCACGTTGGTCGTTTTGAAGAGCTCGAACATCAGATGCTGACCTACACACCTAAAACACTCCAATCTCCAGATCGCATGGATGCCCTCGTCTGGGCATTGTCCATTCTTCTGGACGCTGTACCGCAAAAGATCGCTGTCTGGAATTTATAAAGCACTAACGCCTCACCACTGCAAGCTACACAGCTTTATTCGTATAATAGGGCAGCTTGCCTATCCTCATCATCGCGTGAAAAGGGATGCTCTACGTTGGGATTAGGGCAAATCGCAGCACAAGCCTTCAAAAATGATAGACAGCGCCTATGCCAATCATCATACGACTTGCTATCCGCGTTAAGTCGTGACGACTTATTCGAATTGAGGCGTAGCGGACATCTGTTCTGAGTGACACATTCTCCCCTATTCCAGCAATGTAGAATACGCCAAATTCGGGTACTGTTTGACGAGGACATTGAGCACCCGCTTTTTCGGTTCGAATAAAAGTGCCGCCGAGTGTTACGCCCATTGCTCCATACATATTTGCGCTGTTATATCCGATAGCGATAGCAGCAACGGGGGAACACCATTCCGACTTCACCCGATTCCCCTCTCTTGATCCCTGAAAAAAGTCGCATCGCATTTCTCCTCCTAAGACAACGTTGTTCTCCAAAACATGGGAGTATCCAGCGAGACAAGAGGAATTTGTCGCTATAGCATTGGAGAGCAATTTCCGATTCCCCGGATCTTCTTTCCACTTACTCTGTGTAACACTAGCCTCAACGCCAATATAGAACCCCTCCATAAAAGAGACGGGAATGGTAGTATCAGAAGGAAACGTCGCCGTTGCAGTTTGCACAATAAGCGCACTACTAAATACCACCATCGTTTGAATCCAAGAGAATTTACACATTTTATTCTTTCATTTGTTGACTCGTATCTTCATATAAAATCAAAATATTTTATTTTCAACTGGAAAAATTCTGTCCAATATCTTTCTTCTTGTCGCGCGATCCCTTCTTGTTTAGGGTTATAAAGAAAGGTCAGGCAAGAAACCGATGATTGATAAAACTTTTGATCAAAAGCGTTTCGAAACCAAGATCCGACATCTGTGGGCAGAAAAGGAACCCTTTAACTTACCGAAACAAAAAGAGCGTTCTTCCGGGGCAGAAACGTACACCATTATGCTGCCACCTCCCAATGTCACCGGATCACTGCATCTTGGTCATGCCTTGTGCTACACGATTCAAGACATTCTCGTACGCCATGCGCGGGCACGTGGGAAAAGAGTCTTGTGGCAGCCTGGCCTAGATCACGCTGGCATCGTTACGCAGTTGCTGGTAGAGAGAGATCTCGGGAAAAAAGGTCTATCACGTACAAAAATCGGGCGAGAAGCCTTTATCCGTGCCGTCTGGGAGTGGAAAGAGCAATCGGGGGGCACAATTGTCGAACAAATGAAGGCGCTTGGAACGTCGTGTGATTGGTCTCGACTACGCTTTACAATGG
>JAISRK010000033.1 GCA_031273665.1 Holosporales bacterium | reverse complement strand
AGAATGAGGCCTAGTCCACTAAACACTACGGTAGACAACAAGGTGCGCGTGTAGGTTTTAAAGGCTGCTTTTGCTGGAACACACACGTAAGTTTCCATAGGGAGGGAATTTTTTGCAATATCGTGTAGAGATTTTTTTCCAAAAACAAATGTTCCATGAGGGAATTTCACCTCATCCATTTTTCCTAGGAAGCCCTGGTTGAGAGAAAAATAGCGCGCAATTTTTTCAACATCGACGCCGACGTTTTGAGAGACATAAGCCAGTGAGCCGTCCCTATCATGATCTAGAACAAGGATAAACCCTCCGTCTAGTCCAGATTTGACAAGAGAATCCATCAACATATAGAGGCGGTCTTGAAACAAAGATAAATCTAAAAATAGAATTAACACACCGATGCAATGTTTTTTTTCATCGACCAGAAACTGTGCAAGCATGAGAGCGGAACGCTCGGTTCCATAAAGAGTGTGTAAAAAAGGATCATTTTTGGTCGTGAGGACAATTCCATTACGCTCCATAGAAGCGCTCTGTTCTAAAAGAGAGCGTATCAAAGGTAGATTTTTAAGATCCGTGCCTTTGGGGATTCCTTTCAGTTTATGGCCATTCGAGCTGATGCCATTCGTTGCAACGACACGACCATTTGGGTCTAAAAGGGCAAGGGCGGCATAGAAATTATTGTTGCGTACGAATGAATCAAAGACCTTGGAAACTGCTGATTGAGGCGCGGTACGACGCAGTGCGTTACGCACAGCGGGAATGTTGGCTTCCATCATGCGGAGTTGCCAAAGTCCATGAACGACCTGCTGCTGTATAAGGGAGTTGACTTGTTCCGCAATGCCGTCCAGGCGCTCGAACATTGGGGTGCGAAATTGTGTGCGATGTTCTAATAAGACGCACAGGCTGACGCACAAAGGCAGCAATCCAGAGCCGACAATCGCTATGAGTAGGCGAAAACGAAAGCTAGAAAGAAAAGAGCGCATTTCTGAACCTTGCCCGCCGATGTGTTGAGGCATACATCTTCTGCTTTTGCATAGTAGCGAAAGAATATTGATGAAAAGATAATGAAAGCGCGAAAATTGCCGCTACAGCTCTACGAGATTTCTTCGTCAAAAGGAAGTGCATCGGACTGATGCGAAGGTTTACTAGGTTTAGGTTTTTTACCGATGGCTTTGTACCCCTCAGCTGCCAATACGCGTCCGCGTGGGGTGCGCTGAATGAACCCTTGTTGAAGTAAATACGGCTCAATTACGTCTTCGAGTGTGTCGCGCTCCTCTGCAAGCGCAGCGGAGAGTGTTTCGACGCCCACAGGGCCGCCATCATAGAAATCAGCGATTGCTCGTAGATAGCGCCGATCCAGGCGATCCAACCCATTCGTATCTACTTCGAGTTCGCATAAGGCACGATCCGCAATCGTGTGGTTGATGGTCTTTTCTCCCTGAACAAGGGCAAAATCACGTACACGTCTCAATAATCGGCCAGCGATACGAGGCGTTCCACGGGAACGTTTTGCAATTTCCTGCGCTCCATCTTCTGTAAGGATTATTTTCATAAGATGGGCGCCTCGTGCGATGATCTGCTGTAAATCTCCGTGCGTGTAAAAATCTAAACTCAGCGGAATCCCGAACCTATCGCGCAATGGAGAAGAGAGCAATCCCGATCGGGTCGTTGCGCCAATCAGTGTAAAGGGCGACAAAGTCATGCGCACCGAACGCGCTGCAGGGCCTTCTCCGATCATAATATCTAATTCGAAGTCTTCCATGGCGGGATATAACACTTCTTCCACGGCGGGATTGAGACGATGAATCTCGTCGATAAACAGGACATCATGTGGATGAAGATTCGTGAGAATCGCCGCGAGATCTCCCGAACGGGCGATAGCTGGGCCGGATGTTGCCTTAAACCCGACCCCTAATTCTTGCGCAACAATCTGCGCAAGTGTCGTTTTACCCAGGCCTGGTGGGCCATAAAACAACACGTGATCCATGGATTGATGTCTTGTCTTTGCCGATTCAGCGAAAATGCGTAGATTCCGTTTTAGACCCTCCTGCCCGATAAAATCCGCAAATGTCCGAGGCCGCAAAGCGACATCCTGGGTATCTTTTGGGAGCTCTACTTCGGATAGTACGTCGCGATGCATGTGTAAATCCTACGCGTTAGGAGACGTCTCAGGAGAAAGACGCCGCAAGCTTTCTCGAAACATTTCGTCGAACGGGGCTTGGGGTATCTCTGTGCTGATCTGGTGCACTATTTCAAACGCTTCGGCTCGTTTGTATCCCAAATGAAGAAGTGCCGAGAGGACATCTTGGACGATAGGGTGTTCCGTTGGAAACCGTGCTTCTGACGCTGAAGCAAGCGTGGGCGGTGCGTATTTGTCTTTTAACTCATTGATTAGTCGACGAGCGAGTTTTGGTCCTACGCCTTCGACTTGGCACAACACTGCTGGTTCTTGGTACAACAAAGCCTCATAAAAGCGCTTAACGCCAAGTGTCGAGAGGATCGTTAGCGCTACTTTCGGCCCAATGCCTTGTACAGATGTCAGCAACCGAAATGTTTCGCGCTCGCCTTCTTCTGCGAATCCGTACAAAAACCACCCATCTTCGCGCACAATCGTCTCGGTCAGCACAAACGCTAAAGTCCCTGCTGATGCATTCTCCATCATGTGACGTGTGCACGTGATTTTATATCCGACGCCGTTGACATCCAGGATCAATGTATCCTCCTTTTGCGAAACCACTATTCCTTTGAGGTGTGCGATCACTGATTCCTTCCTATCGTCGCTAGACGTCCATACGCTGTACTTTGGTGGTGTGCGTAACAGATGGCAATAGCTAAAGCATCCGCAGCGTCTTTTTTGACGGTTCCTACGTTTGGTAAGAGCGTTTGTATCATCAGCTCTATTTGATCCTTTGTGGCGTGACCTACTCCCACGATAGTCTTTTTTACTTGTGTTGCGGAGTATTCAAAAACAGGAATTTTTTGCTGTGCCGGAGCCAGCAACGCGATGCCACGTGCCATACCCAACTTTAAGGCAGAGGCCGGGTTGGCATTGACGAAGGTCTTTTCAACTACGGCAACATCTGGCGTATGGCGCTTCAAAACCGCTGCTAGCCCTTGGTAGAGAAGGTTGAGGCGCTCTGCAAAAGGAATGAGAGCATGCGTTGACACGATGCCATAATCCACGGCTGTTAATCTGGAA
>JAISRK010000081.1 GCA_031273665.1 Holosporales bacterium | reverse complement strand
GGAGAGTCCCGTCGTGTATCGCCGCATTCGCCCTTCTTCTGTTATAAGAACTCATGCGTAGGTTTGTCTTTTTGGTTGAGAATGACCACGAGTTATCCACAGAGACTTCGCTCTATACGTGCGTGTTTCTTATCGTTATCAGAGCAAACAACGGGCTGCCGTCCCAGCCTTTCTAGGCCATACCAGACAAGCCAGACAGAAGTCGTCTCATCTGAACGCGCCTCCCCCGCATATCATATTGATAAAATCCCTGTACCACCTTCTTTTCCGAGAGAAGGCTCAGTGATAAGCAGGGCCACAATCCGGCCCGAGTTTATTTTTTTGCTTGCGCAGTTTCTTTCGGTTTTGTGATCGCTTCGAACTCTCTGCTTAAGCCAGACACCGCCCAGAACCATAACAGCATAATGATCAAGAAAATGCCTAACATCACAGGAGCTAAAGAAACCAGTGTCGAGCCAGAAATACTCGCCAGCAACGCCCACTGAATAAACGCGCCGCCAGATTTTCCCATACGACCGCCAACAACGTCCACCGCAGCCTTTCCTTTGATTTTCAGTTCCTCGTCCAGCGGAATATAGGACATCTGAGTCGTCGAATCGAATAGAGAGTACTTGGTCGCTTTACTGAGAACATTCTGGATCTGTCCCAAAACAACAGCCACCATTAATGCCGTCGTCCCGATGGCCGCCATCAGGGGATCGAGCGATTCATTAAAAATCATGAACGCAAAGAAGCAAGCCCCCGTTCCAAGAATCATCCAAGGGGTAATCACCGCAGCTGTGCGCCATTTAAATTTACGCAAAATATTTATTCCTATGAACATGCAAATCACGGAAGCTGTCCCCATCCATACCTGGAACGCGCCCATAAACGAGGCATAACTGCTCGATGTTGGAAACATCAGCTTCACCTGACTTTTCCAAGCACCTTCTACAAGATTGATGCTAATGCCGTAGCAAAGGGGCAGCAAAGCAATAAATCCAAGATATTTGGACGAAAAAATGTACTTAAAACTCTCTCTAATAGACAGTTTTGTTTTTTTCTTTTTAGGCTGGCCTATATCTCCTGGATCATAAAGGCGAGGATCCGTCAAAACATTGCGATGAATCCAGTTGTACAACAACACAATCAGTACCCCTGACACTAACGCAGCGCCTACCAACCAATTAATCGTTACCCCCCAGGGGTCGACATCTGCGGGAGCTGTTTCGCCCAACCGCGTAAACATCTGCGTAAGGTATCCAGACGCAATTAACCCAAAGTTCCCAATGATTCCGAACATACTATAGAAACGCTTCGCTTCTTTTACTTTAGTAATGTCGTTTGCAAACTGCCAAAACATAAGGGTCAGCACGACGCTCCCCCACAACTCAGACATGATATAAAAAATAGAGAATGTCCAGTTCTCAACGACTAAGAAAACCCATTTCAACCGTGGCAGCATTGCAATCGTCGCGGATAAATCCGGATGCAGGAAGACCCGATTCGGATATAAAAATAAAGCGAAGCATCCAAAGAAACTCAGAAATATACACAGGACGGTACAGAAAAGATGTTTCTTGGAAAGCGCGTTTGCAAGTTTGGCATAGAGCATAACGAATAGCATAGCGCTGGGTAAGACTCCCCACATTTTTAATGAGCTGATCACCTCTGCTCCACAGGTGGGAACAACTAAAGAGTCTTTCAACGTGCGCAGCGTACTGTAATTGAACAGCATGCAGAACATCATCAGTCCCATCGGAAGGAACTTTTTCATCTCAAATCGATGAACAGGCCATAAAATGGCACTCAGTCCCGTGAATTCTGGAAGCTTTTTCTCTTCAGACATGATTTTTTCCCTTATCCTGTATTTTTCTTTATCGTTTGCGGCTTGATCTCTACGTTAAAAAACCCGACTCCAAGTCAGACGATGTTCAAGCAGCGCAATATATACCCAAAAGCGCTTATAATGCAAATCTGTGCGTATAATTCGTTTTTTGACCATGACGCCACAGTGTTCAATTCTTTCAGAAAAAGCTTAAAAACGAGGGAAGCTGGCTTTTATCCTCAGATCTTACGTCCGGAAAAGACCCAACAGAAAAGGGAAAGTGGTGAGGAAGGATATACGAAGGAGAGAAGGCCATCGCTCCTTCAGCAGGAGCCAAAAGTCTTTTTTCCCAGAGGGAGAATGATAGCGTTAAAAGAACGCCTCTTTAAGAACGTTTTCAGATCGAAGTAACGACCGCTTTCTCTTCCCCAGCGCCTACGGCGTCGCTCCCTCTGGATAAAGCGGGAATCGTTCACACAAAGCCGTAATACGCTGACGAACAGAGGCCTCGACCTTCTGATTCCCTTCCGCACCGTTATGACGAACACCACGTAATACCTCCGCGATAAGATGGCCTATTTCCTCGTATTCTTTCTCGCGAAAGCCTCGTGTTGTTCCAGCGGGGGTTCCTAATCGAATGCCCGATGTAACAGCTGGGGACAAGGGATCAAAAGGAATGGCGTTTTTGTTACACGTCATACCTGCTCGTTCTAGGGATTGCTCAGCTTCTAATCCAGTCACATCAACAGGACGCAAATCAACGATAAGCATATGGCAATCTGTTCCTCCTGAAGCAAGCGCCAGCCCCTCTTGAGTCAAGATTTTTCCCAAAGCTTGAGCGTTCTTAATGACTTGCCGAGCGTATTCTTTAAAAGCGGGTTGTAACGCCTCGTAAAAGGCCACCGCTTTCGCGGCAATAACGTGCATCAATGGTCCGCCTTGGGTGCCAGGAAATACGGCAGCATTGATCGCCCGCGTGTACGCATCATCATCCCACAAGATCAACCCACCTCTTGGACCTCGCAGCGTTTTGTGCGTTGTCGATGTGACCACGTGCGCATGAGGAAAGGGACTATCGTACACATCTGCAAGCACTAGCCCTGCATAATGCGCAATATCCGCCATCAAAATAGCGCCCACGGCATCAGCAATGCGACGGAACCGGGCAAAATCAATTTGTCGGGGATAGGCAGAGGCGCCCGCGATAATGAGTCGCGGCTTGTGTGTTTGCGCCAAGCGTTCCACTTCTTCAT
>JAISRK010000075.1 GCA_031273665.1 Holosporales bacterium | reverse complement strand
ACTTACGTAAACATCCCTGGATCAGAGTATGTGATCACCGAAGAGGGGATCCTCGGTATGTTGCTGGCAAATGACCAAATAGTTCCCCTCTATCAACTCGCTTTAGCCACTTG
The DNA here is from genome assembly GCA_031273665.1 of Holosporales bacterium. GTDB lineage: Bacteria > Pseudomonadota > Alphaproteobacteria > UBA3830 > JAIRMZ01 > JAITIJ01. The sequence goes on along the minus strand of JAISRK010000075.1, from coordinate 3,989 downwards.
TAACGCACCGGATCAAATGCGCGAAAACAGCGGCGGGTTTTATTCCCCCACCTACGCTTCGGGAGCGCTGAGAGCTGGGGCTTCGGATGTAGACGGTTTTGGCTCCATTATTCCTGCAGCCCTTGAAGAATCCACCGTCGATATCGCCGAAGAACTCACAGAAACGCTCAAAGCCCAATACGCCCACGTCGCCAACAGTAAAGTCTGCATGACCGTCTCAGAAATGCTCGACGCCCTGATGAGACTGTGAAGAGGGGAATCAAGAAACAAGAGGAAAAGTTGTTAAAAAACAAAAGGAGGCCGGTTGGATAAATCGCTTTTTGAGATCCGTCGCCGTTTATGTTTTATATATAGCACTGAGATAGCAACAGATTCGACCACACCGCCACGCTTTGCGTTCGTAACGCGTTATAGGCCAAGAAAGTGGCCTCGCCAAAGAAAACGCATGTTCCGAGAAGACCTTCAACGTTTTCGCTGTGCCGTTGCAAAGTTGACTAGCAGAATCATAGGAAGCGCGAGGTTCTTGTGCCTTCCAACTCCAATTCGGACTCGCCTCTATCAATCGGATGACCTCCGCGGCATACTCTAACTGGTCCGTTGCAAAACGCATCTCGCCCCCAGATTTCAACAACACGGTCAGTGCTTCCAGAAAACTGCTGTCCATGAGACGCCGTTTCTGATGACGCCTTTTTGGCCACGGATCGGGAAATAGCATGTACACGCCATCCAAAGAGGCGGAAGGCAAAAGCGGTAACAACGACCGCACATCCCCCTTATACAAAAAAAGATTCGGCAAACAGGCGGCCCTTTGATGCGCCTGTACAAAGCCATTCTCAAAAGGTTCCGCACCGATAAAAGCGGCTCTTGGATGCGTCATGGCTTGTTCCAAGAGGTGTTCACCATTGCCAAATCCTATCTCAAGATAAACACCAAGAAACACCTTTTGCTCAAATACATCAGCAATCCGTGCTTGAACTGCCTCTGGAGAGTATTCTTGAAAACACCGGAGCTGAAGCAGTGTTAATCCGTGCGTTCGCCTGCGGCCGTAAAGTCTAGCTTGAGGAACGCCATTTGCAGAGAGGCTCATATTATGTAGCATGCGTTAACCGGTAAGCACCCTAGCGCCACGAGAAAAAAGAGACAAGTATGGAACAAAAATACCGCAAGACAGGCATAGACTGGATGATCGCGACATGTGGGGGCATCGGTTATTTACCGAAGTGCCCAGGGACTTGGGGAGCGTTACTAGCGTTGGGTCTATGGAGTATTGGACCAACATGCTACTCCCCCTCCCTTTTGTTCACGTTTTTGTGTGTCGCGATCCCTTTAAGCGGGATAACGATCTTGCTGGTGCTGCGCTGTACGACAGAAAAGGATCCGTCCTACATTGTGGTGGATGAATTTTTAGGCCAGCTGCTGGCGTTAGCGTGTATTCCCCAAATAAGGATTGCCGGATTCTTAGCGTTCCTGTTATTTCGTCTTTTTGATATTAAAAAACAGGGCCCGATCCGCTCTTTGGATGCTATTTCCAAGCGGGCCAGTACATCACCAGAAATAGCGGCCATCTGCATTCTTGGAGACGATCTGTTGGCAGGGCTTTGCGCGGGCATCCTTGTCCGTATCACATGGTGGTTGGCCGCTTAGATTGATCGTACAGGCGTCCATTAGGCGTCCATAACGAGTAAAGGCCCATGCGTATGAATAAAGGGCGAAAGGGAAGAACAGCAAATAAAAAGCTCCTATAGAGTGTACTGCGGTATTGTATATCTTGCAGGGAAAAGCCTCTGTCTTTACAAACATGCCGAGCACCTGAGCTGCACGCATTGAAAAAACAAGCAATCAGCGAAATTCCCTTCGTTATTGAATATTTTTACATTTCTTTTTGTCATGTTGCTTTATGTATTGCCCGTATACGTTTTAGCATTCTCTCTACCCTTCTCTGCATTATCATTTTCCATTTTTCTGGTGTTTTTACTTTTTTTAACGTTTTTTTAAACATCATTGTGCAATAATAAAATGGACATAGGAGAGGGATAGGATTCGCGATGAGCCTGATCACCAGCTTTCGAACCGGAGTGACGGGGATGAGCGTGCAGTCTCGACGCGTGCGGTCGGTATCAGGCGATATTGCGAATGCGAAGACTGTTGGATATAAAAACCGTACTTCGGAGTTTGCAGCATTAGTCAATACTGGAAGAAGTGGTGGTACTTTATTTGGCAATAATGGTGATCTGAGCGTTGCCGTTAAGGATCGAATAACGCCACAGAAGCAGGGTCCTTTACGTCAAACATCGTCTCGTCTAGATGTCGCCCTCAATGGGAACGGCTTTTTCCTCGTAAAGAATGCTTCCGGCACCCTAGGCTGTCTCCGTACCGGCTCTTTCAGCGAGAAAAACGGCGGATGGATTTCCAATGATCAAGGCTTTGTCCTTCAGGGTTGGAAGTTTGAAGGCGATACTACCCAGCCCGGTGGAACAACGAAAGTGGTAAAAGTTCCTCAAGTATTAGAAACAGCCCAAGACGTGCGCGTGGGGAGTCTCACAGAAGGCATCACTTGGGTTAATTCTGAAACAGTTGACGTGCGCATTCCTATTCTAGAAGCGGACAGTAGTGTTCAAGGAGAGTACGATTTTCATCTGAGTGAAACCATAGAGAGTGAGGGCGAAGAAGCTGCTGCTATTCTTCCCCGAACGCTGATAGACTCGAGAGGTGGTGTCCACGAGATAACGGTGTCCTGTTCCGCAGCTCTTAAAGGAAGCCTCGTAGGAGGGGTTCTATTAGATGTTCAGGGTGTTGGCGGCATGCCAAGTTGGCACAATCATGCCTTTATCCTCTATGACGCTGCCGGGAATCCTACAGCATTTTTTGATGGTTGGGAAGAGACAGAGGACAACATTAACAACGTTAACAACCCAAACAGGGTAAGCCTAAACGGCAATAAGGTGATTTTTTCAGACACTTCTTGGGGTGAGGGTACCATTACATTTGACTTAAGCGATTTTAAGGTGATGCGCAGTAACAACCCTAGCAGCAGAGAGATTACCAACGGAGACACAGTAGAATGGTCGTTACCCATGTCTTTGACAGAAAATGGAGATTTCTATATTCGTAGGATGCTTTTTAATATGGCAGGAACTTCTGTGGGGGTGGAGCTGACCATCCTGAAGAACGAAGCAGGATATATGGGACAAGTGACAAGTTATGATGGCGGCATGAATAATATGTTCTCGGCCAATCTCATCATGGACTCAGAAGGTGGAGTGCAGGGGTATACAGTGCAGAGTGATAGATTTGATCCAGAAACCAATGACAAGTCTTACCAAAGCAGTATCTTGACGATGCCTGTTGGAAGGTCGAAGAAACTTCCAGAGGACGAGTATGAACAGGTCGGCACCTTTTCTCTCGATCTGGGAAACGTAGAGATTAAAGACGCGATGACGGAGCAAATAACGATAGACACTTACGTAAACATCCCTGGAGCAGAGTATGTGATTACCGAAGATGGGATTCTCGGTATGTTGCTAGAAAACGACCAAATAGATCCCCTCTATCGACTCGCTTTAGCCACCTGTAATGCGCCGGACCAAATGCGTGAAAACAGCGGCGGATTTTATTCTCCTACCAACGCCTCAGGAGCGCTGAGAGCTGGTGTTTCCGGTGCAGATGGCTTTGGTACCGTCGTTCCCGCAACTCTAGAAGAGTCCACTGTTGATATCGCTGAAGAACTCACAGAAACGCTCAAAGCCCAATACGCCCACGTCGCCAATAGTAAAGTCTGCATGACCGTCTCAGAAATGCTCGATGCCCTGATGAGACTGTGAAGGAGGGGAGAGCTGGTGAGGAGACTGCGGAAATAGCGGGGGAACTGCAGCTGCGGTGAGAAGCCGCTCAGTGTGCAAGCGATGATTCTTGGAGCTCTAAAGAAAACTACTGTTGAGGTGAATGCAACTTTAAGTTGTTTTTTTTGAAGCGCTCAGCGCGTAAGAGAG
>JAISRK010000006.1 GCA_031273665.1 Holosporales bacterium | reverse complement strand
AGGCCATTACAAAAACGGCACAACCGATTGTACGCGCACTATTGGCCTGGGAAGCATAGACAATGCACCGTTTAAACGGGGTTATACTGCCGTATTAAGAGGATTGATAAACGCGACGACAATGATTTTTCCACGTAGAACATTGGGATCAACGATCGATAGTGTCGCGCGTCAACCTCTGCGGCAGATGGAAGCTGATTACGCTCACGGCACTGGTCACGGTGTTGGTCATTATTTGTCTGTACACGAAAGCCCGCCCACTCTTTCGAAACTATCGAAAACGCCGCTTGAAGTGGGGATGGTGCTATCGATAGAACCAGGGTATTACGTGCCGGATGTTTTTGGCATACGCCTTGAAAACATAGTAGAGGTGGTTTCTACGTCGGAAAATCCTGAGCTTCTAACGTTCTCTCCTTTAACACTAGTGCCGTTCGAATCAACACTTATTGAACGCCATCAGCTCACAGAAGAAGAGATTCAGTGGCTTCGCCGGTACCATGCCAACATCTGGGATACATTGCATAGCCGTTTATCCAAGGAAGGACTGAAGTGGCTAGAGGCCAGAAAGATCTCCTGACCTTTTTAAAGGAGCAGGAAGACGTGCGGTCACGATGGGCTTCACGTTCTAGTAATACACCAGAAACGACGCGGTTATGCTAAGCGTCCAAATTAGCAACTTTGAGTGCATTTTCTTGAATAAAGTCGCGACGCGGCTCGACGACATCTCCCATCAGCATAGAGAAAATATCTCCGGCCTCCTCGGCGCTGGAATATCGCACTTGCAATAAAGAGCGCACTGCTGGGTCTAATGTTGTTTCCCATAGTTGATCAGCGTTCATTTCGCCAAGACCTTTGTAGCGCTGGATCGTCATGCCTTTGCGTGCATCGGCTAAGAATAGATCGGATGCTTGTAAGGGAGAGAATACCGGTAAAGACTGCTCCTTAAGGTGCAGCGTTGCCGTCTGTCCCATTAAAGCACGCAATTCTTGCGCGTATGTGTGGATTGTATTGGCATCTGAGCCTTGTGCCAATGTATAGGGGAGCGTAAAGGTCTCTTTTACCCCCCGATCTTGGCGCGCAAACAAGAATCCTTGTGCTGATTCTTGAAAATCCCAGGTGCCTCCTTCGATGGAGGTCACGTTTTTTAACAAAAACGCCGCGTTATGAGCCGTCGTATCGGGGGAGAAAAATCCTGCTAGGGCCAGTTGCTCTAAAAGTGTGCGTTTACCGACCTTGAAATCTAATATATCTAAATGATTACGGAGTTTCTCTGACAGCGTTAGGAAATTCTCAAGAATTTTTCCGGATAAGACTCCACTCTTCCCTTCTATGCGCGCTTGGTCGATTGAGGAGGCCACAAGATACTCGCTCAGCGCGCGATCATCCTTTAGATACATCTGTTGCGCGCCTTTTTTTACTTTGTACAAAGGAGGTTGAGCGATGTAGAGATATCCACGATCAATAAGAGGCCTCATTTGGCGGAAGAAAAACGTCAAAAGCAGCGTTCTAATATGGCTACCGTCCACATCAGCGTCTGTCATAATGATGATTTTGTGATACCGCGCCTTATCGGGAGTAAAATCATCCGGACCAATACCGGTGCCTAACGCCGAAATGAGCGTACCAATTTCCGCATATGCTAGCATCTTGTCAAAACGCGCACGCTCAACATTGAGGATCTTTCCCTTTAACGCTAGAATGGCCTGAAATTTTCGATCTCGTCCTTGCTTTGCAGATCCTCCTGCGCTGTTGCCTTCTACCAAGAACAATTCACTATTTGCAGGATCTCGCTCTTGGCAATCGGCGAGCTTGCCAGACAGCGTTGTCATCTCCAACATGCCCTTTTTGCGCGTTAACTCTCTTGCGCGCCGGGCGGCTTCACGTGCGGCGGCGGCTTCAATAATCTTCTGCGCCACTTTTTTGGCATCTGCAGGATGCTCTTCCAGCCATTGCGCTAGCTTTTCTCCGATAAGGGCTTCCACCGCAGGGCGCACTTCCGAAGAAACCAATTTATCTTTTGTCTGAGAAGAAAATTTTGGGTCCGGCACTTTAACGGACAGGACACACGTCAATCCTTCACGGGCATCGTCTCCAGTGGGAGTAATTTTCTCTTTCTTAGTAAAGTTTCCTTCTGCCAAATACGCATTCATCGTACGCGTTAACGCGTTGCGAAACCCGATCAGATGCGTTCCTCCATCTCGCTGCGGAATGGTGTTTGTGTAACACACCATCGTTTCGTGGTAGCTGTCTGTCCACTCTAATGCGGCTTCAACCTGAATCCCTTCCTTTTCGCCATGAATGTACAGCGTTGCCTCTTGGAGAGGTGTTTTTGTTCGGTTGAGGTATGCGACAAACGCCTTAACGCCCCCCTCATGATAAAATTCAACCTTAGTGGCTTCGGCTACGCGTTCATCCCTCAGAATAAGATGCACCCCTGAATTTAAAAAAGAAAGCTCACGTAAGCGATGTTCCACCGTCACAAACGAAAATTCCATGGAGGAAAAGGTCGCGGGTGAAGGCCAAAAACGCACAAGCGTGCCTGTTTTGTCGCTCGGAGAGCGCTGTTCTAAAGGCGCGACGGCGACTCCATTGCGGAAACTAATAAAATGCTCAAAACCACCACGCCATATCGTCAGGTCCAATCGATCCGAGAGCGCGTTAACAACGGAAACGCCCACGCCGTGCAATCCTCCCGAAACTTTATACGCGTTCTGGTCGAATTTACCTCCCGCATGCAGGCGAGTCATGATGACCTCAGCTGCTGAGACTTTTTCTTCTTCGTGGAGTTCTGTAGGGATGCCACGACCATTGTCGCTCACTGAAACAGACCCATCTTGATGTAACACAACTTCGGTAGCGGTACAGTAGCCAGCTAGTGCCTCGTCGATGGCGTTATCGACGACCTCGAAGATCATGTGGTGCAAGCCTGTTCCATCGTCCGTATCGCCTATGTACATACCAGGTCGCTTGCGCACCGCATCGAGTCCACGGAGGACCTTGATGGAACTTGCGTCATATTCATGCGAATGGTGGTCAGAACGCTGCACGACAAAACTCTTCGACGAAAAAATCTAACATACCCAATCTAACGGATAAAACGTCGCGAGGGAAGAAGAGAAGGGGCCTTTATTGAGCAAATTCTGACAAATTCTTGTAATAATTAGGTTTTTTAGAATGGTCATTAGTCGATACGCCACTGAACACAGCTGCTCGAATCTTTCTCCAAGGCCTAAGAAAGCTTTTATCTGGTTAAAAGAGAGTTGCGCTTCCGTTGGTAAATTCCACGAATTTCACGCCATAAGTGCACAAAGGTGATGCCGATCAGTATAGGATACATATACTGCAAAATAGGTTGCATAAATTGCACAATTCCTGAAAAGCCCAGTGATGAGACGATAAAAGCAATGCCGAGGCTTACGATCAGCACAGTTTCATAGGATATCTTCCAGGGACGTAGTAGCTTCGTAACAAACGTTGTCCATACGGAAATCGCTGCTACGGCTGTTGTTAGGCACGCAATCATGATAACCAAGCTGTACACGTAAGTCGAAAAACGTCCAAGCGATAAATCCACAATGCGCGGCAGAACATCTTCCGGAGCGACGCCAACCAACACAGCACTGTATTGCACTCCCAGACAAATAAAAGCGACATACATCGCTACCAACAACAGGGCGCTAATACAGCTCGCGGAAATACCTTTTATAAGAAGCGTTCGCTTCGACTGACCTTTTTTTAAGACCGTCAGGAACCCCATCGCCATGGAAGAAAAGTAAATGGCGCCCGGCAAATCATACGTTTGATATCCCGCAAAAATACCGGCATTAAACGCCTCTAGAGAAAATCGCATCGTATCTTCTTGGCTAGGCGTCGCCTGCCATAGGCCAAACAGCACAAGAAGAGAAAGGAACCCCAGTTTTATGGGGGTCAAGAATTTGCCGATAAAGGGAACGATGTGTTCTTTCTTGACGGTCATCGCCCCGACACATATGCAAGAAAATCCACAAAATACCCAAGAGGAAACAGAGGGAAACATGGCTTTACATCCTCCATACGCAACATTAAAACAGCGCGGAACGATGCCGAAGGGACCCTCAATGGCCATGATGGCCGCTTGGAGTAAAAAAGCGCCCACTGTCCCAAGGGGGGAAAAGAAAGCCTCTACACTGCCAGACAGCAAAACGACAGCTATTAATCCAAGAAGAGGCACTAAAACGCCCGTCAGACAGAAACCACTAATGGCCGAAACCCAGGTATCTGGCCAGGCTTCTCCAAGAATAGGAGGAAAAACGATGTTTCCTGCACCAAAAAACATCGCAAAAATCGCGCCTCCCGCAAGAAGAGTTCCGCCTACGTTGCTTTTAGCCATGTATTATTCTCTAACAAACTATGAAATTACTGCATCCTATAAGAAGGAGAGACGGAGAACAAGACGTTGAGAAAGCACTTGGCTACATGCTGTATTCCCTAGCGAATGCGGGTTGAATGGATTTGCACATGCATAAAAGTCATCTTCTGATGCGCAAAAGGAGGGATGAGACCTATAGGGCCTTCAGGCCCGAAGGCGTTTGGTTATTGTTTGGCGCAGTAGGAACGCTGCGCTGGCAACAGAATGCTGTGGTATTTCGTCAATAAGACAAAGTGCGTTGGTTATGCCTCTCTTGTTTTTTCTAACCACTCTTTTTCGCTTAAGATGGGAATGTTGAGGGCTTGGGCTTGTGTGTATTTACTTCCAGGATTTTCGCCGACGATAAGATAGTCTGTTGTGCGTGTAACGGCACTCCCAACGCGTGCGCCCAAGCGCTCTGCAAGAATTTTTGCCTCAGCACGGCTGGTGTGTTCTAATTTGCCGGTAAAGACTACGGTTTTGCCAGAGAAGGGACTTGTTGAACTCACTGAAACGCGCTCAACGGGTAAAACCCGGACGAGCCCCGGAGGGTCTTCTTCTACTCCAGAGCCCGCAAGAACATCGAGCAGTATTATGTTCTCATGGCACATCAGGAAAGCGCCGATGTCTGCGATGATTTGCGGTCCAATACCGGAAATCTGTGCGAGGTTTTCTTGAAGAGAGGCGACGTTATTTCCCGCTGCGCGAAAGGCGGCATACGTCTCGTAATACTCTGCCAAAAAGCGGGCTGTGGTGGCGCCAACGCTCGAAATCCCTAAAGAAAAAAGGAACTTATCGAGCGGAATAGTGCGTCGTGCGGCGATGCTTTGAAATAACGCTTCGGCCGATACCCGTCCCCATCCATCGCACTGTGCAATCGGGTTGAGATCCCGTGATTCACGTTCTTCCAACGTAAACAAATCCGCAGGAGAGGTTATCTTACCGACACTCAGAAGGAACTGGATTGATTTGCGTCCTAGCCCCTCTATGTTAAAGGCTCCTTTAGAAACAAAATGGACAAGACGCTCTAGACGTTGGGCTGGGCAAGATAACCCTGAAGGACAACGGCGTATGGCTTCTCCCTCGTCTCTGACGCTCAACGCTCCGCAGCTCGGGCAATGGGTCGGAAAGACATAAGGCGTATGATGCGGTGCAATGGCAGCAACGCCTACTACCTGCGGGATCACATCTCCAGCTCTTTGCAAAATCACCTTGTCTCCGATGCCGAGATTTTTGCGGGCAATCTCATCTTCATTGTGTAATGACGCGCGTGTAATAGTGACACCGTTTAAAGCAATCGGATCGAGAATTGCAACGGGCGTCAATGCGCCCGTTCGACCAACTTGGATTTGGATGTCGAGCAGTTGTGTGACAGCGCGCTCTGCAGGAAATTTATAGGCGATAGAATGACGGGGGGCGTGCGAAGAGGCGCCCAGGCGTTCTTGCCAATCAAAGCGATTCATTTTTAAGACAATTCCATCGATGTCGTATCCTAACGTGATGCGTTGTCCTTGGATCTCTTTATAATGTGCGAAAATCTCTTCTTCTGTTGCGCATAACACCCGCGTAGAAGCAACGGTAAAGCCCCACGCCTCTAAGTGTGCGAGCAGATCCCATTGCGTGG
>JAISRK010000070.1 GCA_031273665.1 Holosporales bacterium | reverse complement strand
GTCGCATGAAAATCTCGCCTCGCACTTCAATGCAGTCTATACCGACCAACCCGGAGACGTACTGCGGAATGGCTTGGATCGTATGAACGTTGCGTGTGATATCTTCTCCTATCCTGCCGTTGCCACGTGTCGCGGCGCTGACCAGTTTCCCTTGTTTGTAGAGTAACGCGACGGATAAGCCGTCAATTTTGGGTTCAATGACAATCTCGATCGGAGAAGATGTTGCATTCTGAAATAAAAATCGTCGAAGACGCGTTAGGAAAGCGCGGATATCTTCTTCAGAAAAGGCGTTATCTAAAGAAAGCATAGGGGCTAAATGTGCAACTTTAGCAAAAGGACGTTTCGGTTCTGCTCCGACGCGAGCGCTCGGACTGTCTTGTTGCTTTAAAGCGGGAAATTTCTCTTCTAACGCCAGTAATCGCTGATAGAGCTGATCGTAAACGTCATCATCGACTTCTGGTTCATCGTCTTGGTAGTATTTTTTCGCTAGATGACGCAAATAGCCGGAGAGTTGTCGATGTTCCTCTTGAATATCTTGAGGGGTAAATAATGCAGCCTGCCGCGACAGCTTCATTGTTCCTCTTTTCATCCGTCTTACTCGGACGTGGAGGGGGGGAGCGTACGCAAAAGGCGCGTTGCTTTTTGAGACCATACGCTTTTTGGCGCATTCTTCCGTAACGCGTTCTCCATCGTCCGCGCCTCGTCTAAAAGCCCTAGGTTGACGCAACACTCGACGATTCTATACGCTGCTTCTTCTGATTGTGGTGTTTCTGGATAGACGAAGAGCACAGTACGAAAACGGCCGAGTGCTGCTAAAAAATCGCCTATCCTTTCGTAAAATCGGCCAACGTTGATTTCATGCGACGCCAATCGTTCTCCCAACATTTTAGCTTTGTCAACAGCGTCTTGCGTATAAGGAGAATCAGGAAAACGACGAGATAATTCCAGAAATGCCTCACGAGCGTCGTATGCTGGTCGAGGATTTCGATCGGGAGACGAGATGCGCATAAACAAACACATCCCCTTTAAGTAACTTGCGTAAGCGATATCACGGTGCGTTGGATGGTACTGAATAAATACTTCAAGAGCACGTTGTGCAGATTCGTAATCCCGTACCATATAATAGCAAAATGCGCTCATCAGCTGGCTTTTAACAGCCCATGCGGAATAGGGGTGCTGACGTTCCACTTCCTCAAAAGCAGCGGCAGCGGTCTTATATTCTTTTTTAGAAAAGTGATCGTACGCCTTTCGATAGAGATCTGCTAAGGGGCGATCTGACGCACTCTTTGTCGTTTGACAAGCGGCTAGGAGGCCAAAACAGGCGAATAGAAGACAACGAGCTTTCATAAGTTCAGCACCCTCAAAAGCATCCTACTTGATCCTCTAAACTCTGACAATTCGATGATACGAGGCGGCAGAAGAAGGGAGAGCTTCGATCTCTCTAAGCTTTTCCCCTTGTTCAAAGGTATTGACCGGCTGTTCTAATGTCAGCAGCTTTTCTTTCATTTGAGCGCCCCAGCCAAATGCTCCCAGTGTTCCATTTTTGTGGATAATCCGGTGGCAAGGAATAACGATTGCGAGAGGATTTGCCGCTACCGCAGATGCAACGGCTCTGGAGAACGCGGGAATCCTGCTCTTTCTGCAAGAGTACTGTAGCTGCACCGTTCTCCAAAACACACTGTCATAAGTGTCTTCCACACCTGCACTTGAAAGGGCGTACCGCGCACAAGAAACGCTTGGTGAAGAAAGGCTTTTAGAAAAGAACGGAGAGCATCCACAGTAGTATCAAAAGAAAAAGGCGCGTCTTCCTTTAGAGTGAGGGGACCTACAGACCGACGCAACTTGCGTACCGCCTGCTCACACCCAATTTCATCTATCAAAGAAAGGGCTATGATCATGCTTTCTTCATACACACATAGAACTTTGCCAACAGGAGTTGACAAGATACTTCCTTCGTGCACTGTTTCCTTTTTTGTTCGAAAAGGCCTCGAAACGAAGTGGATATGTGGAGTATAATCCGTCATTATAATTCTCGGAGATCCTTTCAATGCAGTGTCCTATTTGTGGCAAGAAAACGCAAGACAACATGTCGTTTTGTTCAAAAACATGTCAGTTAATCGATCTCAGTCGGTGGTTTAGAGGATCATATCGCATCCCAACAGACGAACGACCTGAACCAACAGAAGAGCGATCGGCCGCTCTTCCTCCTCAAACGTCTCAAAAAGAAGAGCCATAAAGCGGATTATTCTACGCTTTTAAGTGCTTAACCAGGATGGGTTCCAGGGGATGATCGACAGCCGTTTTTTTTAAGCGATCGATGTGACGTAGTAAAAAGCGCGCATGGACATTTCCACTATAGGTAGTCAGGGGGGCGCCGTTTCCATAACTATACCAAGCCTCTTCTATGGCCATAAGATCCGAACCAACAAGCAATGCTTCATGCAACTTTTTGTTCCAGACTAGGTTGCTAATAGAATCGATGCGAGGGGCTTCTAAAGGTTCCTTAGAGGGAGAGAAAGATTGGTAATACACCAGCTTTTGATGACTCGGTAAAACAACAATAATTTCCTCTAGCGAGCGCGGCATGGCGATAAGGGCAAGTGCAGATAGGAGGATATTTTCTAACGAGGAGAAACCGAGAACGGGGATTTTGAGTGCAAGCCGCAGCCCTTGTGCCACGGAAATTCCTACGCGCACACTTGTAAACGAACCGGGCCCATGAGTCAAAATGACCCCTTTTAAGTCTCTTGGGAAAAGATCGCTTTTTTTAATAGCGCGTTCGATGAACACAGGCAAAAGCGCACTGATGTCGTCTCCTTCAGCAGAATCTTCTTCTGCAAGAACCTCACTTTCTGTACCGATAGCGACAGAACAGGTTTTGAATGAGCAATCGAACGCCAAAACTGGGCCAAACGCATCCATTTCATTCTCCACAACATGATATCATTTCATTGCCTTATAAAGTAGTCAATGCTACCATCCCCCCTTCTGCGGCAGAGAAATTAACGACAATTTTGGCCACGCTGTCCTAATATCCAGCATCTTTTCGAGAAGTCAGCGGGGTGTTACGCTGAGTGCTATGTTTTTTCGCCACATTCCAGAAATCAAGGACAGAGAGATATGTCAGGCAGTCCAGGCGTCGCTAAAGACCTGCTTAGGCCAATCGCTT
>JAISRK010000071.1 GCA_031273665.1 Holosporales bacterium | reverse complement strand
AAATCCCGTTGACCCCACCAGCGCTTGGACCTCTACCACGAGCGGACGTGTACCTTCAATGCTCACAAAAACCGCAGTACCGGGCACAGGTTCTTGCCGTTGTGTGAGGAATATTGCGGAAGGGTTAGCAATTTCAGCGAGCCCTGTATCGTGCATTTCAAAGACACCCAGCTCATCACAAGCCCCAAAGCGATTCTTCACCGCACGCAATAAACGAAACGGCTGTCCACGATCGCCTTCAAAGTACAATACCGTGTCAACCATATGCTCAAGCACCTTTGGTCCGGCCAACATACCATCTTTGGTGACATGACCCACGAGCAGTACGACAATGCCTTTTGATTTTGCGAGTTCCGTAAGCGCACTCGTGGTGGCGCGCACCTGAGCCACCGTTCCAGCAGCTGAATCCAGCAGAGAAGTGGTCAGTGTTTGGATCGAGTCGATGACCAGTATCTGAAACGCTCCTTGGTGTTGCGAAAGCGTCTCGAAAACGTCTTCTAGGTGTGTTGTAGCAATCAACGAAACTGCAGCTTTTTCAATGCTGAGACGCCGAGCACGCAAACGTATCTGCTCTACAGCCTCTTCTCCGGAAACATATAAGCACGGATAGGCATTGGATAACCGTGCGAGCAGCTGAAGTAAAATGGTGGATTTCCCGATACCAGGCTCTCCCCCGAGAAGCAGGACAGATCCTGCCACAATGCCGCCGCCACATACGCGATCAAATTCTTCGACACCGCTTAAAATCCGATCGACGTGGACTTGTGGACCATCTAAAGGGCACAATTCCAGAGATTTTCCCGGCGCCAAAGTGGCAGAAGCCGGTAACACCTCTTCGACTTCTTCCATCAGCGCATTCCACGCGCCACATGCATCGCATCGCCCCATCCATTTTGAGAAAGTCGCCCCACAGGTCTGGCATACATAAACGCGTTTTAGTTTTCTCATGAGGGGCGTGCTCCTTGCGACGCCGCTATTAGACTCACCATTTGCGGATGATCCGTGGTATCAAAGTCCGCTTGCGTTCCCTGCCAGGTAATGCGCCCTGCTTCTAAGAGACAAATGTGGTCGGCCAAAATACGTGCGGCGACCAGATCGTGCGTGATCGTCAGCGCGGTAACACCAAGCCTCTGTACCGTATCGCGCAAGAGGTGCGTAATTTTAGCACTTGTTATAGGATCGAGCCCCGTTGTCGGCTCATCAAAAAGAAGAATCTTTGGATCTAACACAATGGCACGTGCGAGTGCTGCTCGCTTCTGCATGCCGCCCGAAAGTTCGGAAGGAAACAGACCCTCGATACGGGCTTCTCCTAATCCTACGGCAACGAGTTCCTCGTGAGCGATCGCTGTCGCCTGGTCACGCGGCATTCCACGCTCCATCAAAGAGAAAACGATGTTGTCGAGGACCGTCATAGAATCAAACAGCGCACCCCCTTGAAACAGCATCCCAAAATAGCGTAGGTAGGCGCGGCGGTGTGCGCGATCACGGACAGAAAGACCATCAACAAATACCTCTCCAGAAGTCGCCGGCAGAAGACCAAGCAGAATTTTGAGTAGCACCGATTTTCCCACCCCTGAGCGTCCTAACACAACGCAAGAAGCACCTCGCTTAATATGCATGTCAACGCCTTTAAGGACAGGAAGAGCACATGCCGTTTTTTCTTCGAAAGTCTTTGTGATTTTCTCGAAAATAATCATCTTATAAACCAAAAAACAACGTCGTAATCAGATAGTTAAAGATCAAAATACCGGTAGAAGCAGAGACAACCGCACGGGTGGCAGCCTCTCCAACACCACGAGCTCCCTTTATGGTTGTAAAGCCATAGTAACAGCCACACAAAGCAATAGAGAATCCGAAACAGGCGGCCTTCACTAGGCCCGCAAAAACATCGAAAGCCGCTGTGTGCTTTACAAGCTGATCGATATAAAGACCTGAAGAAAATGACAAGCGCGTGACGCCTACAATAAATCCACCAAAAACACCGATGATATCGGCAATAAGCACCAAAAGAGGCATCATACAAACCCCCGCAATGAGGCGTGGGGCGACGAGGAAGCGAAAAGGATTGACCCCTAGTGTTTCGAGCGCATCAATCTGCTCACTGACACGCATCGAGCCAATTTCAGCAGCCATAGCAGCCCCTGTGCGACCTGCCACCATCAAGCCCGCCAAAACGGGTCCGAGCTCACGCGTAATCGCGACGACAACAACGGCCGCTACCGTGTTTTCGCCAGATAACCCCGCAAAGCCAGAGTAACTCTGTAACGCCAACACAAATCCTGCAAAAACAGCCGTAAGCCCAACAACAGGAAGCGCATAAAATCCCAAAGTCAAGCATTGTTGAAATAAGATGCGGCCATAAATAGGCAGCATCACACAGCTCATCAAACCTTTTAAAGTGAAAAGAGAAAAATGTCCTACGCGTGCGAGGGATTCAAGAACCGTACATCCCAAAAGACGGACAAACCTCATACGTTTCTTCTCCTGTGTTGTAGATTCTATAAGGACGGGCCCCTAGTAGACAACAGACTTCACGCGAAATTGTCCCGGTGTACTGTGCGATGTTTTCTAGCGACAGATCTTCGTCCACAAGAGTTGCCCAATCTCCAGGAGCAACGCCATTGATTTTCGTAATGTCGATCGACACACAATCCATGGAGATACGTCCGATGATAGGCGCATATTCCCCATTGATTTTCACGCTGCCACGGTTTCCTAGCGCGCGCGCTATACCGTCAGCATATCCAATGCCCAGAGAAGCGGCTTTCCCATGATGATCAAACGTATAAAACCCTTCGTATCCAACGCTTTGCCCGGGCACTACGTCCATCACTTCGATCACTCGACCATAAATTCGGACCACAGGTTTAAAAGGCGTGAGTTCGACATCGCCGAGCCCTAAAAGAAACTTTCCGGGACGCACAACATCGAAGTGATACGCGGAACCAAAAGTCATGCCCTCAGACCCAACAAAACTGGCCGGCACTCCGGGAAAATACGCCAGAAGATTACAGAACCGTTTCAGTTGGATTTCATTAAAGACTGCCGATCTATCGCAGGAACACGCTAAATGACTCATAATGAAATGCACATCAAAGGCTTCCAAAATATCCTTATTACTGAGGAGCCACTTTACGTCTTTGGCCATCAATCCAGAACGCGACATGCCGGTATCAACATGTATGACAGCAGGGAGTTTTTTCCCCAAGCGACGCGCTTCGTCATGCCAGTACAGGACTTGCTCTTTATGCAGTAACGTCGGGATCAGGTTGTGTTCAATGAAAATAGGGGCAACATTGGCGGGTACGCCAGAAAAGACATAAATGCGCTCATTCTGAAGATGTGGACGCAAGCGCAGCCCTTCGTTGCAATCTGCAACAAAGAAATCTTGGCACTCCATAGCACGTAAAGCGCGCGCCATAGGAATGGCTCCCGTACCATAGGCGTTGGCTT
>JAISRK010000054.1 GCA_031273665.1 Holosporales bacterium | reverse complement strand
GGTCTGTGGCAATAAAATAGTCGACTTATAGTCTTGCGGCATATTGGAACTTCCGATTTCTCAGGAAGTCTAGGATATCTCATAAGAAGCGTCAATTTCGGCCCAAGGCAGAGATACTCTGCGTTCCAACTAATGAAAAGCAGCGTATAAGGCCAACAACGCCGATGTAGCGGTTTCTGTGCGTAAGACCGTACTACCCAATGAAACGCAGGTAATAAAAGAAAGACGGTCAAAGGTGGCAAATTCACGAACCGAAAATCCTCCTTCTGGCCCAACAAGAAAAGCTGTTTTTGACGGCATTTTCTTTAAAAAGGGAGCAATAGGAGGGGCAGCAGGCCGTTCGTCTCCGACAAAAAGAGAGATCTCACGCGGCCAAGCGGCTAACGCGCTCTCTAGTTTTTTAGGAGCATGCACAAGAGGCATGAGCAAACGCCCACATTGTTCTGTTGCTTGTTTTATGACTACTTGCCACCGCTCTGTATTGAAAGAGGCGACCATCGTATGTTCTGTGATTATCGGATACAGAGCGCCAACACCAAGCTCCACGGATTTCTCGAGAAGGTACGTTAATCGAGCACTTTTAAGAAGGGGAAAGAGCAAATGGGGAAAAGGACCCAGATCTGTTCCAGAAGCTGTTGGAACAGAAGGAAGTAGGCACTCTATGCACTCCAGCATGCCTCGTTTCTTGTCCATAAGATGGGCTCGCCATTCCCCAGAGACAGCATTGAACAAACGGATTTCTGCTTTTTCTGGTATTCGCAAAACCGTTAGTAGATGATGGAGGTCTGTCGGAGACAAGACCACCTGCTGCCCCTTGCAAAGAGGCGCCGTAACATGGATCCTAGGAATATGTCGCATAAAGATCTCAAATCCCCTACGCTTCCTCTTTGGAGCACTCCAGAGCCGCCACCCCCTCAAGACCAGGAAGACCTCTCGCCATGTATACCAAATCCACCGAGTGACGAAAGGGTTTTCTCTGTCTCTGAACTTTCTTTCGCACTAAAGAAAGTTGTAGAGAGCCAATTCTCGGTTGTTTGCGTACGTGGCGAAGTCAGTAGCTTACGATCACACACCTCTGGTCACCTTTATTTCGCGCTTAAAGATAGCCAAGCGGTTCTCGATGCCGTTTATTGGAAAGGAGCACTACGAACGCGCCACTTGCCATTAGAAGAAGGAATGGAAATTCGCTGCTGGGCTCAGCTTACGACCTATCCCGCTCGATCGAAATATCAACTTATCGTTGAGCGCTACGAGCTAGCGGGACAAGGCGCGATTTTGAAAATGCTGGAGGAGCGCAAGCAACGGCTGCGACATGAAGGACTTTTTGATCAAGACCATAAAAAAGCCCTGCCCTTTCTTCCGCGTAAAATCGGTATTGTAACGTCTCCAACGGGCGCTGTTCTGCGTGATATCCTTCATCGACTGGCAGATCGATTTCCTGTCTCCGTCGTTGTATGGCCTGTGCTTGTACAAGGAGAAGATGCGGCAACACAGGTAGCAGAAGCAGTGTACGGCTTTAACGCGCTCCCTCTCACCACTCGGCCGGATGTATTGATTGTGGCACGAGGCGGAGGAAGCGTCGAAGATCTACTTCCATTCAGTGAAGAAAAGGTCGTACGCGCAGTTTTCCAAAGTGCTATCCCCGTTATTTCCGCTATCGGACACGAGACAGATACGACACTGATCGATTTTGTCGCCGATGTGCGTGCCCCGACTCCTACTGCGGCGGCGGAACTGGCGGTTCCTGTGCGTCGCACGCTTTTGGCCAATCTCGAAGCCTTAGCGCACCAGCTGAGCCAAGCGCTCATCCATCATGCAGATCGCAAAGCCAGCCGACTTCACGCCTGTTCTATGCCTCCCGTGTGGCGCATCATCAGCCTGCGGTCACAAGATTTGGACCGTTCGGCCGATCGGTTGACTTCCCACGTGCATACTCTTTTGGATGTAAAACGCTTAGCGGCTATGCGCCTCAGTGTCCGAGGACGGCCGTCTGTGGATCGCTTGCTGATGTGGGGTAAGCATGTGGCAACGTCAGATCTAACGCTTAGAAAAGCCATACGGACTCTCGTAGAAACCAGCCATACGGCATTGTGCCATACTTCTGATCTTTTGGAGCACGTGTCCTTTGCACGCCTTTTAAAACGCGGCTTTGCCCTGGTGCAAAATGTCCAGGGTCATTTTATTACTAGTGCCACGGAAGCCAAAAAGCACTCATACATCGACATTGTTTTTCATGATGATACGTGTAGAGTCACGCCGACCAAAACAAAACGCACGCCATCCCCGTGTACACAAGAGCACTTTGGATGGAAGACTTAACGGCGCTATGCCGAATTGCCTTATCACATAAAATTTCGTACACTCGCTTCGACTTGTAAATAAATGCTCACAAAGAGGCTCCAATGGCAAAATCCTCTGTTCTCGTTGTAAAGATGCTCAGCTCTGCGGATACTGGGGTTTTTTATGTGGCCAAAAGAAACCCACGGAAAAAACCAGAGAAGATGGAATTCAGAAAATACGACCCCGTCGTGCGCAAACATGTCGTCTTTAAAGAGTCGAAAATCAAATAAACGCATTTTGTCTTCTAATAGCATAGAACAGGATGGGCTCAAGTGTATGAAGACGGCAAAGGTTTGGTTTCGCCGGCCTTCTTCTTTCGATAGCGTGCAAGAGACTGATCAATAGCATTCTGCGTCACATTAGCGTTTTCAAGAACAACGCTTGCCAGTTGCAGCCCTGGTTCCAAAGTTTCTGGAACGACGACATGTGCGCCGATGCCGCGCAACAAATCAATAGTGTCTGGTATGTACGACTGCAGGAATATACGCGTATTAGGGAAATTACGACGAATCATAGAGGCAACACGTGTAACACTCGTGTCGCTTCCTAACGTGATAACCACGAACTGCGCCTCTTCTATACCTAAATCGCGATAGAGTTCCTTTGAGCGCGCATCTCCATAGAAAGCGGGGAGTCCTTTTGCTCGCGCTTCCGCAATTCTATTCATTCTGCGATCTATAGCTACGTAAGGAATGAGATTATCTGAAAGCAATGCGCCAATCACGCGACCAGAGCGCCCAAACCCTACGATAATGACATGGTTAGAGGTTTCATTCTCCTCTTCGAGCGCTGCTTTTTTGTTTTTCAATTCCTGAATGAGCTTGGGACGTTCAAAACGTTCTGCGATATACTTCGCCAGTGCCGCAAGAATCGGCGTGATAGCCATAGAAAGCGCGATAGCAAGGAACAGTTTCTGCTGAAAAGCGACATCCACAAATCCGTGTGCAATCACAGGAACAAAGAGAACGAACGCGAATTCTCCTCCCGTTGCTAGCAAGCCCGCCACCTGAATAGAAGAAGACCACCGGAATCCAAAGATACGGCCAATCATTATAAGTACAGCAGACTTTACGATTAGAATAGAACCGAGCAATCCCAAAATGGACGAAGTCTCCGTGTATAATACATTGAGATCAACAGAAGCCCCAACGGTCAAGAAATATAGCCCCACTAAAATGCCTTTTGTTGGCCGGATATCGGCCATCATTTGGTGTTGGTATTCGCTGTTGGCGAGCATAATGCCCGCTAGGAAAGCACCGAGCTCGACAGAAAGCCCAGCAAAATGCGTGAGAGCTGCTATACCGAATATCGTCAACAACGTAACAGCCATAAACAGCTCTGCTCCTCCAAGAGCAGCCCAGTGAAATACACGCTTAACTCCTGATCGCGCGAAAGCAAAAATTGCGCCAAGGATACTAACAATTTTCAAAAAGGTAGCACCCAGATCCCACCACGATCCGGATGTATCAGGATCTAAAAAAGGAACCACTGCCAACGCGACGACCGCTGCCAAATCTTGAAAAATTAGAATCGCAAAACTTGCGCGGCCGTGGCGTGTGCCGAGGTCTCCTTTATCTTCTAGAATCTGAAATGAAATAGCAGTAGAAGAAAGCGCAACGATAAATCCGACGATAAACGCTTCTGATGTTCTAAACCCCAATACAGGCGCAAAAGGGCCATACAAAATAGTTGTGAGAAAAACTTGCAAGAACCCCATGCCGAAGATGTACTTTTTGAGCACATGCAAGTTCGAGAACGGTAAATGCAGCCCCACAGTAAAAAGCAGAAACACTACGCCAAATTCTGCAGCGGCGTGCGTCATCGGACCTTCTTTTAAAAGATTTAAAGCGAAAGGACCAAGTAAAATTCCGGCGCACAAATACCCGAAAACAGAACTGATTAAATGACGACTGGCAATGACGGAAACAAGCACGGCTGTTGCTAAAAACACCACTAATTCAAGAGGGATAGGAGAAGCCGTATCCATTGTTCTCTCAACCTTTTATTCTACTTTTTGTTGGTTACACCGTATTGTTTCCACAAATTGTGTTGTACTAAATCCTACTTCCATATTCGCTAAAATAACCTTACCTCCACGCGCAATAACCTCCTGTGCTCCGGCGAGATCTTCGACCCGATACTCAGCCCCTTTCACAAGAACATCCGGTTGAATGGCGGCGATCAATGCTTCTGGTGTGTAACTATCAAAGAGTACGACAGCATCCACATCTTGCAAAGACGCAATAATCTCTGCTCGCACATGTTCACTTTGGAAAGGGCGTGAGGATCCTTTAACCACGTGTATAGAGGCGTCTGTATTCAAACCAACCACGAGTACGTCGCAGTTTTCTCGTGCGATCCGGATCGTCGATAAATGCCCGGGATGCAAAATATCGAAGCACCCGTTGGTAAAACCAATTTTCAGTCCTTGCCGTCGCCAATCGCGCGCTTTTATAAGCACCTCCTCTAACGAAAGACATTTCTGACTCCACGATGAAGGCGGACGCAATGAATTAATTTCGTCATACGAAACAACGGCTGTCCCCGATTTGCGCACGGCTTGTCCTGCCGCACAATTAGCAAGAATAACCGCGTTCTCCAAAGACAATCCAGCTGCGAGAGCGACGGCCATATAGGCAACAGCCGTATCTCCAGCCCCAGAAACATCGCACACATCTTGCTGTATTGCAGGAACTTTTTCGATGCGCTCGCTTGTAATCAAGCACATCCCCGCTTCGCTACACGTTAAAACGATCGCTTGCAAGTCGTATTGAGAAAGAGCGCGTTGTGCTTTCTGGCAAGCATCATCGATATCAGAGAAAGCGCCAAAAACACTTTCTAACTCTTTTAGATTCGGCGTCAGGACAGAAACACCCCGGTACTTTTCGTAAGAAAGACCTTTAGGATCCGCAATGATCGGCTTCTTATGAGCCTTTGCGATAGCAACCAATGATTGTGTCAGTTCCATAGGCAGCGCTCCCTTATCATAATCCGATAAAACGATGGCATCATGCTGGGATACTTGGGTTTCAATAGAAGTCAGTATTTCTTGGCATAACGTAGAGTCTATCGGCTCCACGATTTCTTCGTCTAAGCGCATCAATTGCTGACGGCCCACGACAATACGTGCCTTTACCGTCGTTTTACGGTGAGGCGTCGTAAAGATAAAGGGAGTAATAGCAGAACAGTGCGACAAAACTTCTCGCATAGTGGTCCCTGCGGCATCCTCTCCGAGAACACCGTAAAACGTGCATCGCGCCCCCGCTGCCGCGATGTTGTTGGCAACGTTTGCTGCTCCTCCTAAGACATTGCGTACAGAATCAACAGATACGACGGGGATGGGAGCTTCAGGAGACAAACGATGGACTTTCCCGGAAACATACCGATCGAGGATAACATCGCCAATGCACAAAACACGCACATTTGCGAACGAAGGAATCACTTAGGAGCTCCTTCAAAACTGATATCGACCCAAAATTCGCCATTGCCGATTGGGTGCTTATCTGTTTCAAAAAGAATTTCCTCGTTAGGTAACAACTTGCTCTGACTAAATCTATGAGTCCACGCCACACGATGTGTCGTATTGATGTGAAAAATATTTTTAATCGTCTCCAGAGTCCCCGCTGCTTCATGCTGAGGAATTAGGATGATTTTTAAGGAAGGCAGTGTACGTGGTTTATCTGTTATATTTGCAATTTTCCCGGACAAAACAATCACGAGCCCTT
The DNA here is from genome assembly GCA_031273665.1 of Holosporales bacterium. Taxonomy (GTDB): domain Bacteria; phylum Pseudomonadota; class Alphaproteobacteria; order UBA3830; family JAIRMZ01; genus JAITIJ01. Next base: position 14,635 of record JAISRK010000054.1, on the reverse strand, counting down.
GCTCAGTTTTTTGAATGGCAGAGGTGACATTGCAAATTTCAAGCCCTTCACCCACGATTTCAATCGGGATATGCAAAGCACGACACACCAGCACAAGAGAAGGGAACTGAGCGATAACACGAGGATACATCATGCCCAAACATACGAGCCCGAATAAAAGAAGAAATGCCCCAATGCTCGCTCGGAAAGAAGATCTCTTTTTTTTTATTTGAGGTGCAACGGGTTTTTGTGGCGCAAAAGCATTCAGAATATCTGGATCCATGGCCGGTTGGAACCATGTCTTTAAGCAAACCGGACAACGAACGACGCGTCCTTCCCCTAAGGATTCAATAGCAACAGAATAACGGCGTGCACAGAAGGGACACGTAACAATCATGACACAGTCCAACAAGTGTTGCCAAATTATAAACAATTGGCTGAAAACCGCAATCGGTAATTGCGAAACAGTTAATATTGTTCTTTCAGTTGCTTTAAGGTCATCAGTTTTGCCGTCTTGAAGTCATTTCTGCGCAACCAACCAAGCAACTGTTTGGGATTTTCTCTTTCTCGGAAAGGACCAGACAACACAAGGAATTTTTGCCCCTTTGGAGATGGCACCCTTCGTGTGAAAACTTTATATCCGTGACCCTTTAACAAAGCAGAGATCTGAACCATATCTTCATAAGCCAACGTGCCGACGACAACAAAAACAGGAACCGAGCTTTTCGCCAACGGATCGTCAATAGATGGAAGCGCCTGTCTCTCGTCCCTGGCGAGCTCATCAAATAGCTCTTCTGCGGACGGCACAAGTTTGTCCGGCTTGGTCACAAGAACAGGTGAACTCTCATCCAACTGGAGGTTTCTAGGGGAACTCATCGTATTCTTGTCGTTGGGGTTTTTTGAACTATCCGCAGAAGGCGACACCGTTTTTTGGTCGCTTGATGAGGACGTCTTTGTTGGGGGAGTGTCTCCCGTAGATTTTTGCGCTTTTGCCGCCGACACAGCGGCACTTTCCTGTTGTGCCACTGAGGCTTGAGCTGCTCCTTTTAAGGCATCGGCAAAAGGGGCGGTTGCGGGCGTCTCTGGCACTTTTTCGAAGAGCTTTTCGATACCTACTTGCGGCTTGTCTTCCGCACGTAACAACATCCCATCCTCAACTTGCTTTTCTTGCGAAGCCAGAAGGCCTTGAGAAGCGCTTTTCCCAGACTCCGACGTTGACACTGCGGACGGTGTCGTATTAACAGACAACCTACTCGGAGCTTTTAAATTGGGCGGCGGCCAATTCCCCTCTGATGATTGAGAAAGAGTACGCTCTTCTCGTAAGGAAACGGATATGCCGGTAAAAATCCCGGCTATGAAAAAAACACCTCCAAGGGCCAAGCCCCCAAAAACGACCGCTACAACAATAGCTTTATTCATACTCACCTTGTGGCATCATCCCTCTATTCAACATATCTTGTCTCAAATTAAGGCATTGATCCTTGTACAGGTACAGTAAGATACTTCTCATTCCGCAAACAACTCCTTAGGAAGGAGCGCCGCTGAAGGACCTTCTCCTGCAGAAAGACGCGCACTCCACGTGATAGACGCAAAAGAATTGCACACAGAACAGAAGGGTTCCCAAGACTCCAGGTGGTGCGCACAGTTCTTACATATCCAGGTGGGCATAGAGCATCCATCTTGGTATTTTTCTTGCCAAACAATATATTCAGGCGTGTGTTCTGGATCTTCAGGATACAATATCTTCACAAGTTCTAACGCTTTTTCAGCACAAACGCGCGCGGGAAAAGCCGCGTACGCCTGGTCAAAATGGCTAAGAGCCGCACCCCATAAACCCATTTCATAAGCCACTTTTCCCAATCCATAGGAAGAAAGCCAAGATGCCGGGTTTTCCGCGAAGAGATGTTGCAAGCATCGCATCTTTTCCGCCGTTTTTCTGGTGGAGAACGTATCAGTAAATGCTTCTTCAATCAATGGATGAGGGACTACTTTCCAAGCCCTTTTCAGTAAAGACCGACCCCGCAACTTTTTTTCCATGGGGCTCATTGTTTTGAAATACGCCAGAACCGGAATAGTAAGTTCCGGAGCCATTTCCGCGCATTGTCGCAAAAGCATCTTAGCGTGCTTCTGCTCTGTTTGCTGCGCTTCTAAAAAGTAGGACAGCGCCTCCCATTGCGTAGCGTACGTGGAAGCAGAGGGTGTTCCTCGGAGAGAGGCAAGAAAAGTGCGCGCTTTATCAAAGCGTTTCTCGGCGACAGCCAGCAAAAACGCTTGTGTAAGAAGTACCTCCGAATTTTTATAACGGTCGATAGCTCCTTCTAAGGCCGTTAGAGCGTTGGCGGTATCGTGTCCTTTCTGAGCCATTTGATACAGGCTATAAGACCCCAAGAAGCGGCCATCTTCTCGAGCATTAAGAGCATAGAACAGACTCTGTGCGCGATGAGTGTCTCCTTCTAGATGGGCAATACGTCCTTCAAACCACAAGAGCAGTGGAACATCTTTTCCTAACATCTGACGCGCTTTTACAAGCGCTTTTTTGGCGTCCTTTGTGTTGTTCAAAGAGAGGGTCTCAAAGCAAACTTGCATATTGACGAGGCCTTTTTTAAGCCGCACTTCTGGCGAAAAGACGAATATCCCCCGTATAGTACGGTAGCAACGATAAAAAACGTCCGCAGCAACGACAAACACAGCCAAGAAAGTCGTAAGATGTACCAGGGTGACATCAAAACGTTTGCCATATCCTTCCAACGATACGGTTTCTGGGAAGAAACTTGAAATAACAAAGGCAGCGATAATAAGAATTGCCTTGAACAGAGTAGCGTACACGCTTCCCCCCTTTACAATACCGCCAAGAGTAACGAGACTATTACATAGAATCAATGGATTCCACGGAAGAGAGTATGTACGTTCTGGGAATAGAAACCAGTTGTGATGAGACGGCGGCCGCTATTGTTGACGATCAGCGAAAAATTCATGCACATGTTGTTGCCTCCCAGGTAAAAGATCATGCCGCTTTCGGCGGCGTTGTCCCCGATATTGCCGCCCGATCGCACTTGGAAAAAATTGCTCCTCTCGTGCAATCGGTCTTAGAAGAAGCACCCGTGCCTGTACAGCGCCTTTCCGCTATCGCGGTTACGGCGGGACCTGGGTTGAGCGGTAGCTTATGGGTCGGCTTATCTTTTGCCAAAGCCTTGGCGTTAGCGTGGCAACGTCCTCTTGTGCGGGTCAATCATCTCGAAGGACATGCTTTAACTGCACGCTTAACACATGATGTTGCCTTTCCTTACCTCGTGCTCATCGCTTCTGGCGGACACAGCGAAATGTGTTTGGCCCGTGGAGTCGGAAACTATTTGGTACTAGGGCACTCGTTGGATGATGCCGCAGGAGAAGTGTTTGACAAAGTCAGTCGTATGCTTGGATTTTCGTACCCCGGTGGAAAAGCGCTGGAAGCCTGCGCGAAGAATGGCGACCCCCAACGTTTTGCGTTTCCGCGTCCCTTGAAAGGTCAGCCAGGATGCCATTTTTCTTTTGCTGGATTAAAAACAGCAGCGTACACCCTGTTCAAGCGTCTCCCAGACATGTCAGATCAGATACGCGCCGATTTTTGCGCGAGTTTTCAGCAAGCGATAGCAGATGTGTGCGTGAGTCGGTATAAAAACGCCTTCGAGGCTGTGCACAATGTTTCTCCCACCGCTTTTGTTCTATCAGGAGGTGTCGCCGCCAACCAAACTATACGAAAAGCCATCGAGGATTTTGCCACTTCTTGTAACATCCCCTTTGTCGTTCCACCGGTAGAGTTGTGCACAGACAACGGAGCGATGATCGCTTGGGCGGGATTAGAGCAATTCCGTTGCGGATGCCGTAACAATCTGAGAGAGGCCCCTGATCCCCATTGGGAGTTGAAAGACCTTCTAACGCCTTCTTAGGAGAGCGTTGGATTTTTTTAAACGAAGAGAATCTTCTGGTGGACGCTGCAGGGATTGAACCTGCGACCCCTACCGTGTGAAGGTAATGCTCTACCGCTGAGCTAAGCGTCCCACAAGTTAATATGGAGTCCCGCTATTCTTTGTCAAGACTGCAAGTGGTGTTTGACGCTATAGATACCGTCTTGCATCTCGCGCAAGAGCCCTTTACTGTGTTGTTCGTGGAGGGTAACCACTTTCAAAAGTTATAGGGAAATATGGATAAGCAGAAAGCTTTAGAGGCCGCAGTAGCACAAATTGAACGTGCTTTTGGTAAGGGATCTGTCATGCGCCTTGGACAACGAGAGAGCGCTATTGAAGTTGACAGCATATCAACAGGATCTTTGGGTCTTGATATTGCTTTGGGTATCGGAGGATTCCCGCGTGGACGTGTTATTGAAATTTTCGGTCCAGAGAGCTCCGGAAAAACAACTTTGGCGTTACACGTTGTCGCGGAAGCGCAGAAAGGCAGCGGGATGTGTGCCTTTGTGGACGCTGAACACGCTTTAGATCCTGTTTACGCCAGAAAACTAGGCGTCAATGTTGATGATCTCATTATTTCGCAGCCGGATACAGGCGAACAAGCGTTAGAAATTACCGACACTTTAATACGGTCTGGTGCTATCGATGTCGTAGTTGTTGACAGCGTCGCGGCTCTTGTTCCAAAGGCGGAACTTGAGGGAGATATGGGGGATTCTCATATGGGGTTGCAAGCCCGCCTCATGAGCCAGGCATTGCGTAAGCTCACCGGAACGATTTCGCGATCACACTGTATTGTCATCTTCATCAACCAAATTCGTATGAAGATAGGGGTGCTGTTTGGCAATCCAGAGACAACAACAGGAGGTAATGCGTTAAAGTTCTACGCCTCTGTGCGACTAGATATTCGACGCATCGGCTCCATTAAGGAAAAGGAAGAGACTATTGGGAGCCAAACGCGCATAAAAGTCGTTAAAAACAAGTTAGCTCCTCCCTTCCGGGTTGTAGATCTTGATATTCTCTATGGAGAAGGCATTTCGAAAACAGGAGAATTATTGGATCTCGGAGTGAAAGCTGAAATTATAGAAAAATCAGGAACTTGGTACGCTTATAAGGGCCAGCGCCTTGGTCAAGGACGAGAGGCAGCACGGCAATTCTTAAAAGATTCTCCAAGTGTCGCACAAGCAATCGAGTCTGCACTGCGAGAAAATGCTGGGCTTGTGGTCGCTGCACTTTCGGCCCCTGTACCTGCTACTCCATCTGTTGACGTAGAAGAGCGGCGCCGCGCAATAGGCTAAATCGTGAAGACGCAGGAAATTCGGCGGCTTTTTTTATCTTTTTTTGATAAAAATGGCCACCGAATCATTCCATCGAGTGATCTCGTTCCTGCGGGAGACCCTTCGTTGCTGTTTACAAATGCGGGTATGGTACAGTTCAAGGATGTTTTTACGGGCGTAAAAACACGGCCTTGTTCGCGAGCAACAACCGTACAGAAATGCCTCCGCGCCGGTGGAAAGCACAACGATCTCGACCAAGTTGGATATACAGCACGGCATCATACGTTCTTCGAGATGCTGGGAAACTTCTCTTTTGGGGAATATTTCAAAGAAGAAGCGATTCGGTTCGCCTGGACGTTTCTAACGCAAGAATTGCGTCTTCCCAAAGACCGCTTGTGCGTAACGATTTTTCATGAAGATACAGAGGCCAGCGCTCTTTGGCAGAAAATCGCAGGAATCACCCCCATTTCCATTACAACGATGGACAATTTTTGGTCTATGGGGGACGTAGGACCGTGTGGTCCGTGCTCCGAGATTTTTTATGATCACGGCGTTCGTTTCTCGGGAGGCCCTCCTGGCAGCCCAGACGAAAACGGCGATAGGTTCGTCGAAATCTGGAACTTGGTCTTTATGCAATTCGATCAGCAAGGCAATGGCCAAAAAACGCCGTTACCCAAGCCATCTATTGATACGGGCATGGGGCTAGAGCGCATTTCAGCGATCATGCAGGGCGTCACGGACAACTACGATATAGATCTCTTCAAAACATTGCGGACGACCCTCGAGACGATCACACGACATAAAGAAAAGCCAGAGACCAGAGCTTCATTCAAGGTTATCGCTGACCACCTGCGTGCTGCCGCATTTTTATGTGCAGAAGGGGTAATGCCAGGACCAGAGGGCCGTAGTTACGTCTTACGTCGTATTATCCGACGTGCAGTACGACATGGGCATCTTTTGGGTCTGAAAGAACCATTTTTTTATCAGTTAATGCCAACGCTCACACACGAAATGGGCGCGGATTATCCCGAATTACGCACAGCAGAATCCCGTGTGAAAAATGTTTTAGAGCACGAAGAAATACGGTTTCGTGAGACTCTCGAACGTGGCTTACTGCTATTAGACGAGGAAATAAAAAGTCTGACGCCGCAACAAGCCTTTTCTGGTGCCACGGCTTTTAAGCTATACGACACGTACGGGTTTCCGTTAGACCTGACAGAAACAATTCTGCGGGTGCGGGATGTCTCCCTCGATAAAGAAGCATTTGCGGCAGCTCTTGAAGAACAACGCATACGCTCGCAATGGGCTGGTTCTGGAGATGTACGTGAAAATCCTGCGCTGAAAGCTCTTGCCACGCGTTTTCCTGCAACGTCTTTTTGCGGGTATACAAAGGATGAGGTGTCTGCCTCTGTTGTGGGTCTTATCCGCGGAGAGGAAAGCGTTCAGCAGGCCATTGCCGGAGAAGACGTTGTCCTCATTTTAGATAAAACGCCGTTTTACGCTATTTCTGGCGGTCAACTCGCAGATCATGGAGAAATCCGTCGGCAGCAAGATGTGTCCATCGCCATCACGGACGTACACAAAACCACCGAAGGTGTTTTTCTGCACATGGGTCATGTCACACAAGGAACGTTGGCAGTAGGCGACACCGTTATCGCGCATATTGACCAAGATCGAAGACGCCAGATTGCCACTCATCATTCTGCAACACACTTGTTACACAAGGCACTACGTATGGTACTTGGCGCCCACGTTACTCAAAAAGGGTCTTCTATCGATGCCGGCCGTTTGCGCTTCGACTTCAATCACACCGAACCCACCCAACACACGGATCTTGAGGCAATAGAACATCTCGTCAACCAATGGATTCGAGAAAATTTTCCGGTATGCGTTTCCGAAGAGGACAAAAACACCGCCATTACAGCAGGGGCAACCGCCCTATTTGGAGAGAAATATCAAGATATCGTGCGCGTCGTCCGCATGGGTCCACACTCTATTGAACTATGTGGAGGAACGCATGTTGCTGCGACGGGCAATATAGGATTTTTCCATATTTTATCGGAAACAGGTATCGGCTCTGGCTTACGTCGCATTGAAGCCGTTGCAGGCGCCGCTGCAGAACAGTACGTAAGAGTCTTATGCCGTACGGTGGCGGATGGCGCGAAGCTGCTAAACACCTCTGAGGAAAAAATGTGTGCCGCCATTACCACTACCCTGTCGGATATTGAGCGATTGCGTCGCGAAAATCGGCGATTGCAAGCTGAACAAGCATTTTCAAAAGGTGTTCTCGAAGAACAGATCGATCAGACGATACTGACATGCCAGAAAGTCTTTGGTGTTGATGCGCGTGATGTAAGAAATCATGTAGACGTATTGAAAAAAGCCTCCCCGTCACGGATCGTTGTGGTGTTAGTAGAAACCCAGGATCAGACGAGCGTCTACGTTGGAGTGTCGCCAGATCTGCAGAAAGACCATTCTGCGATTCCGTATCTGAATGCGATTATAGCGCCCTTACAGGATGCCGGTGGAGGTGGCAGACCGGATTTTGCGCAAGGAGGCGGAAAAGGAAAGCTGGAGGCACAAGATGTCTTGTCGACAATAAAGCGAACATTCTCACAAAAAGGCTCAAGCCTCAGTTAGAGAGACAGCTTTTTGAATTCCATTAAGAACAATTGGTAAATATTTTTATATCTTTTATTAAAATGCTATTTTGTTTCTTGTACGCGCAAGAAGAACTTATCCTTACATTAGACTTCGTGGTCGTACAGACCGTATTAAGTGATACGCAAAAATTCTTTTACTGTCACACGCACCCTTTAAGTCGAGAAGCGATCATCACTATGTATGGTGCGGTGGCTTTTTTCTTGCCGGACACCCCAACTTTCCCCTCGAAAGACTGTCGCACCAACGATCACCCCTATCGCTGAGAGGCTTTTTAGCTTTTCAGTTGGGGGGTCCGTTCTTGCGGAGGATTATGTAGCGAGACCTCCTATAAATCTTGCAATGAGAAGAATTTCTTAAACAAGAGGAAATAGCATCTTCTAGCGAGAAATGAAGATGAAAAGAATGCAAAGGCAGCTTGTCGCAAAGATTGTTGTTCCGGTTCCGATCGAACCGGTCTCCAATAAAATGCTGGAGGAACTACTACTAGAAGATCATCTGCCTCCTCAGGAAAGAATGTTTCTTGATGGTAATCTCTCCCTCATAATCGCATCGACACGTATTTCCGTCATCGTCACGGAGTGGTGGCCCAGGAAAGCTCTTTGAAATATGGAAATATTTTTATAATTATCATAAATATATTAACAAACGTTGTATACGCCTGTATATCATATTTGTTAACAAAAAGAAGAGGAGGAAAAGAAAATGAAATTAACAAACGTAATGCAACTTAGCGTCTCGCTTCTTATATTAACCGACGGCTGTAATTTATGTATGGGTATGCCGTTCCGACTGGACATGATGCGGCCCCATCAAGAAGACCCGCAGATTCAGCGCCCCCGCCATAAGTTTTCTCCAGAGGAAGACCGGTTATTAGGAGAACTGGTACAGGCATGCGGGACAAAAGACTGGATCGCTATAGCACAACAAATGCCCACCAGCATAAGTGCCAAACAAGCAAGAGACAGATGGGTAAATTATATAGATTGCAATCCAAAACCTACATTCACTGAAGACGTAGATCTTTTCATTTGTAAACAAGTGAAACCAATGAAACGTAAATGGGTAAGGATAGCTACGTTAGTGAGTGCGACGTTCGGTGAAAAATTTTCATCCACGGCAATAAAAAATAGATGGAACCTTCTAGAAAGAAGAAGGAGGCAGGGGATAGAGGGAAAGAGAACACAAAGGCGGCCTATCGCGGGAATTGCCGCTTCAACTCTGACCGAACCAGTCCCCCATGAAACGTTAGAGGAGGCTCTATCAGCAGGACATTTGTTTTCTGATGTCGGCGATTTTCTTGATGATCCCTACGGGCCCTTCAGTGGTCTTTAGCACTGATCTCCCCTCCCTCATAATCGCGTCGCACGTGTTTCCGTAATTGCGCGGAGTGGTGGCCCGGGAAGCTCTTTTAAAGACAAAAATATTTCAATGATTATTATGAATGTATTAACGAATATTGTATACACCTGTATATCATGTTATTTTTGACAAAAAGAGGAAAAGAAATGAAATTAATAAATGTAACGCAAATTGGCATCTCTCTTCTTATATTAACCGACAGCTGTGATTTATGCATGGGTATGCCACTTCAACCGGACATGGCGCTTCCCTGTCAAAAAGACCAGAAGATTCGGCGCCACCGCTGTATGTTTTCTCCAGAGGAAGACCAACGGTTGGAGGAGCTGGTGAAAGAGAATGGGGCAAAAGATTGGAACGCTATAGCGCAGCAAATGCCCGCTGGCATAAATGCCAAACAAGCAAGAGACAGGTGGGAAAATTATATAAATTATAATCCAAAACCTACATTCACCGAAAACGTAGATTTTTTCATTTCTGAAAACGCGGATCCAATGAGGCGTAAATGGAAAAAGATGGCCGCGCTAATGCATGGAATGTTCGGTGAAAGATTTTCACCTGTAGCGATAAGAAATAGATGGAGACTTCTGGAAAGGAGGAACAGGAGGCAGAGAATGGGAATAGAGAGAACACACAGGCGGCTTGCCGCAGGAATTGCCGCTTCAGCTCTGACCGAGCCAGCCCCCCATGAAACGTTAGAGGAGGCATTATCAGAAAGGCATCTGTCTTCTGATTTCGACGATCTCTTTAATGATCCCTATGGGCCCCTCAGTGGTCTCTGGCACTGATCTCCGTCCTGTTCCGAGGGCAGTCCTTGCGCTGATCTCTCCCCCCTCATAATCACATCGACACGTGTTTCCTTGACCGCCGCAGAGGGCGGTCAAGAAGAACTCTTCTAAACATAGAAACATTATTATGAAAATATTAACGAATATTATATATATCTATGCATCATGTTGACTTTGACAAAAAGAGGAAAAGAAAATGAAATTAACAAATGCAGTACAAATTGGCATCTCTCTTCTCATATTAACTGACGGCTGTGATTTATGCATGGGTATGCCACTTCAACCGGACATGGCGCCCCCCTGTCAAAAAGGCCAGAAGACTCGGCGCCACCGCCGTATGTTTTCTCCAGAGGAAGATCAGCTGTTGGGGGAACTGGTGAAAGAGAATGGGACGGAAAACTGGGCCGTTATAGCAGAGCAAATGCCCACCAATGTGAGCGTCAGACAAGTAAAAGAGAGATGGGAAAATTATATAAACTGTAATCCAAAACCTACATTCACCAAAAGCGAAGATCTTTTCATTACCAACAAAGTGAAAGAAATGGGGAATAAGTGGGCATTCATGGCACAACTAGTGAGTAAGGTATTTGGTGAAAGATTTTCGCCTGCCGCGGTGAAAAATAGATGGCACCTTCTAAGAAGGGTGAGGAGGGAAGCTGCGAGAAATCAGAGGCAGCTCGTTGCAGGGATTGTCACGCCAACTCCGACCGATCCAGCCTCCCATAAAATGCTGGAGGAGCTGCCGTCAGAACAGCCCTACCGTTAGAAGAGCCCCTACCGTTAGAAGAGTGGTTGCCTCCAGAAGGATGCCCGCCTTCTGATGATGACGATCCTTTTAGGGGGCTCTGGTACTGATCTCTTACCCGTTCTAGAGAAGGTCCTCACACCACCGACGTTAACAAGCGGGAGTTCGTGCGCGATAACTTCCCTGCCAATGTCCGGAACATTCTTGCTCGTACATTTCGGAGCACAGAGATCGGAATTACGTATCCATGTCGATGACAACGATGAGGGACGTACGATGATCTCCTCAATGGGGAAAATACAGGGGTCATTGTCGCGTTACGTGCGGCGATAACACTCTCTGACTGAAAAAGCATAACGAGTGGCATAGAAAATTTCTGGAACATCGTTGGGAATCGGCTTACACGCCCGCGGTATGGAAAAAGCACGTACTACTCACATTTAAGGGCAATAGATCAGCGTGTTAGCCATAGTGAGCCATAAGCGTAGACATAAAAATATTAAAATGTTATTAACTGGGTTCAAAAAAACTCTTCTCTAATTTAGTCTTAAATTAAAGCGCGTTTGCGCAGATAACATGATTAGAGCAGCAATGAAGTCTTCTGTTATCCATAAATTTAACCGAGCTGTCAACACTTACGATGTGTGGTCTGATGTTCAGATTTTCGCTATGCAGAAAGTATGCGAGCGTCTTCCTGCCTATCAGCCGGCTTATGTGCTCGAAATTGGGTGCGGCACAGGACAACTGAGCAGCCATTTAGTAAAGCAGTATCCATCCTCTCGTTTTTTATTGATCGATGCCGCGCCGAATATGGTGTTCCATTGTTCGAAGAAACTAGGCCCTTGCCAAAATGTTTCCTTTGAAATCATGGATGCCGAATTCATACAGGAAACAGCCCTTTTTGATTTGATCGTTTCAAGTATGACCATGCATTGGTTCTCTGCCCCCCAAGAAACGCTTCAGCGATTAAAAAAGGCGCTGCGTCCAGGCGGAGTTTTTGTGTTTGCAGCACTCGGATCTTCCTCTTTGCGCGAGTGGCGAGAAGCAGGATTAGCGTGCGGCGTTGATCTTGGCATACGCGATTTCCTGTCACAACAACTGCTTGAGGAAAATCTGCCAGGAATAGATCTCCAGGTTCATACCTTGCGTCAACGTTACGACGACTCTTGGCATTTTCTGAGCACTCTTAAGAATATCGGTGGCACAGCGGCGCGGGAAGGACATTACCCTGTTTCTACTATTGACCTTAAGAAAGTTATGCATACGCTCGACCATCAACATCATCAAGGCGTTTTTATTACATACGAACTGCTCAGTGGGTTGTGGAGAAAGCCTTTATAAAATCTTTGAGAAAATAAAAACTGCTTAAAGAAAAGACCCCCCTCATTACACCAAATAATTCGTTTTTTAGCGGACACCTATACAATTGCCCAATTGGCAATTATTTATACTTCATAATCTACTCTGTTTTCCTTGCTTTTAATTGGGAATAGCCCCTTTTCCGTAATATATATTTTTTTCCATCCGCTCGAAAGAAACAAAAAATTAACAAATGTTTGTTACTGTTTTCAAAGCTAGAGTTTACTGACGTTCTGGCTGAGTCCAAAGCAGACGGTGAGGCAAACGGTAATGCATAGTGATTCTGTTGTAATTACCTGCGGGAAGCGTTCTCCGTTGGGAAGTTTGCAGGGAATGTTATCTTCTCTATCTGCTGTGGACATTGCCGTGCAAGTAGTAAAAGGATGCCTGACACCGCTTCCTAAAAAAGCTGTTGTAGACGAAGTTCTCATGGGATGCGTTCTCTCTGCTGGCCTTGGACAAGCCCCTGCGCGTCAAGTTGCGTTAAGAGCTGGTCTTCCAGTCTCCACGCTTGCGACAACCCTTAACAAAATATGTGGTTCTGGACTGCAAGCAATTATTTTTGCTTGTAATGCAATTTTAGCGGGATCCAGTAAAATTGTGATTGCAGGGGGTATGGAGAGTATGAGCAATGCGCCACATCTCCTTCTGAAAGCGCGGGCGGGATATCGCTTTGGGCATGGAGAACTCGTCGATCACACCCTTATGGATGGTCTAGAAGATCCGTATCATCGTCGCCGGCTGATGGGAGAGTTCGCAGAAGATGCCGCACAACAGTATAACTTCTCACGTAAAGCGCAGGATACCTACGCTTTACAATCCTTTGCCCGCGCACAGCATGCCATAGAGTCCGGTCAATTTCGTGACGAAATCCTTCCCATTACGCTGGATCATAAGGATAAAGATACGCCCTGCACCCGAGACGAAATCCCGTATAAATCGGATTTAGACCGTATTCCAACGCTTCGCCCCTCTTTCCGCACAAATGGGACGATAACAGCCGCTTCTGCAAGTGCCATTGCGGATGGTGCAGCTGCGTGCGTTTTGATGAAAGAAAGTACGGCACATGCTCTTGGTATAAAACCACTCGCACGTATCGTCGCACATGCGGGTTTTGCTCAAGAGCCTTGCCACTTCATTACGGCTCCCATAGGAGCTATACGCACCGTGCTAGAGCGTACGGGGTGGAGCATAAAAGACATTGATCTTTTTGAACTCAACGAGGCATTTGCGGTTGCCGTAATGGCGGCTATTCAAGATTTGAAGCTGGATCCAGAAAAAGTAAATGTCAATGGTGGCGCCTGTGCCCTTGGCCATCCCTTAGGGGCAAGTGGCGCGCGTATCCTAGTCACTCTTCTACACGCTCTCCAGAAAAGCAAAGCTAAAAAAGGCGTGGCAAGCCTGTGCGTCGGTGGTGGAGAAGCGGTTGCCATAGCCGTCGAGGTGTGCGAAAGCTAATCACAGCCGTCACAACCACCATCTCTAAAAAGGCTGTCTCCAACTAATCCCGAACTCTCCATTCGTTTTTGCCTCTAGCATCGTCCGAGGGGTCAGCAACATTTGAACTCTAAAAATCGTGGTGTTGCTATCTAATTCGTTGTCTACACCTAAAAATATTTTGTTGTTTATATATTTCCCCAATGTAAATGTCCGGGTTGAAGACGTCGTCGTTCCCACTGGCGCATCGATTTTCTCTTGAGCACTGTAAGTAATAGTATCGACGCCAGAAAAATATCGCATAGTATCTAAAAGTTGCAGTGGAGACTCTACATTGCCTTGAAAACTCGAAGCAGCATGAAGAAGCTGCACCATTTCCAAAGGAGACAGCTCCGAAGATAATTTTCCAAACAGTAAAATTGCAAGGATATCCTCCGTAGAATGATCTGGCATAGAGGTCAACTGAAAATATATTTCCGAAGGCGTTGTTACAACCGATAAAAACACATCGAGATCGCTGAATATTTTATGTCCACGCAGCTGCACGGCGGGCTCCAAAGGGGTTTGCGCGGTGTACGTGATTTTTCCACGGACAAGTGGCAACCGTCGACCGCAAAAATCTAAATAACCATGTTGAAGACAAAGTTCTCCTTCTAACGCCACAGGATCACTCAGTCCGCCGACCAGTTTCAATGTACCGCCCCATTGCGACTCCACAGACTGTCCGTGGACGTATACAGAAGGACTGGGAAGAACAACAGCACATAGAAAAGGCAAATAAAGGTGAGTACGCGCAAAAGACGGACGCTTCTTGTGGGGCCCTATTTCGATGATGCGCAAATTTCCTGTCTCTTCTGTAGGAGATTTGGTGATCAAAAAATCAATGTGTGATAGCGTCAATGTTCCCGTCAGAGAGAGCGCTGGAAGCGTACCCGACAAACAGACCGGCCCAGAAGCCGTTGCCTTTAAATCATCTTGTCCGATAATCAAAAGATGTCGAAAATCCAGCTGTAAATCACATAATACGCGTTGTTCAAGAGCGGATGCCGTTGTCGCGGGTATTTCTAAAAATCCCTTTGCGAAAGCCTG